>CBDTVJ010000227.1:0-6662 GCA_965363655.1 uncultured Halieaceae bacterium
GTCGGTGGCCGCGCTGCCACTTGATTCAGGCGACGGTGTTTTGCCTCATCCACTTGGCGCTGATTCCTTGTTGCGACTTCAGGATTTACTGCAGCGCCGCATTTCAGATCACATTCCGCTGCCCTACCTATTAGGGAAAGCCTGGTTCGCCGGTTTGGAATTTCGTTGCGACGAAAGGGCGATCATCCCCCGATCCCCGATGGCCGAACTTATCCTCAATGGCTTTGCGCCCTGGTATTGTGGCCCACAACCGCTGCGCATCCTCGACTTATGCTGTGGCGGTGGTGCTATTGGCCTGGCCGCCGCTCACTATTTTCCCGATACCAACGTTGACCTGTTGGACCTTGATAATGATGCCCTCGATCTGGCAAGGGAAAACGCCCAGCATCTTGGCGTAATGGACCGAGTGACAATTCGACAGTCGGACCTGTTCCAGGCGCTAGGCAATGAACGTTACGACCTGATCCTCAGTAACCCGCCCTACGTGAATCAACAGGATTTAGCCTCCATGCCGGCCGAGTACCACCATGAGCCGGAACTGTCACTGGGCTCAGGTGCCGATGGACTGGAAATCACCCATCGGATATTGCAGCAAGCCGGTGCATTTTTGTCAGACCAGGGCCTGCTGATCGTGGAGGTCGGTAATAGTGGCGTCGCGCTGGAGGAGGCCTATCCCAAAGTGCCTTTCACCTGGCTGGAGTTCGAACACGGCGGGCAGGGCGTGTTCGCATTGACCGCCCAGGAGTGGCAAGATTACAGCGCATGCTGGCGCGGATAGCTTTATAATAGTCCGCTTTGAAGCACGGCAAACGAGAGCACGATGGCGGGTAATTCAATTGGAAAACTGTTTACGGTAACCAGCTTTGGCGAAAGCCATGGCCCGGCACTGGGCTGTATCGTCGACGGCTGTCCCCCCGGGCTGGAACTGACAGCCTCTGATATGCAGCCTGACCTGGACCGGCGTAAACCTGGCACTTCGCGTTTTACCACCCAGCGCCGCGAAGATGATGAAGTCCGTATATTGTCCGGCGTATTTGAAGGGGTCACCACCGGAACGCCTATTGGCCTGTTGATCGAGAACACGGATCAGCGCTCCAAGGATTATTCCAACATCAAGGACACTTTTCGTCCCGCCCATGCGGACTACACCTACAACCAGAAATATGGCTTTCGCGACTACCGCGGCGGCGGGCGTTCCTCCGCGCGGGAAACCGCCATGCGTGTTGCGGCGGGAGCGATTGCCAAGAAGTTCCTGGCCAGCCGCTATGGCATCCAGATTCGTGGCTACCTCGCCCAGTTGGGCCCTATCGTGGCAGAATCTTTTGATTGGGACGTAGTGGAAACCAATCCCTTTTTCTGTCCGGATCCCGCCAAGGTGCCGGAGATGGAGGAGTTTATGACAGCGCTGAACAAGCGTGGTGATTCCATTGGCGCGCGAATTAACGTGGTAGCCAGCGGCGTTATGCCTGGCCTGGGTGAGCCTATCTTCGACCGTATTGACGCCGACATCGCCAGCGCCATGATGGGGATCAATGCTGTGAAGGGTGTCGAGATCGGCGCCGGTTTTGCTTCGGTGGAGCACCACGGCAGTGAGCATCGGGACCTGTTGACTCCCGAGGGCTTTGTGGGGAACAACGCAGGCGGCATGCTGGGTGGCATTACCAGCGGCCAGGATATCACCGTAAGCCTGGCGATAAAGCCAACCAGTAGTATCCGGCTGCCCGGGGCCACGATCGATACCAGCGGCCGGGCGACTGAAATAGTCACGCATGGCCGTCACGATCCCTGCGTTGGCATCCGTGCCACGCCCATTGCCGAGGCTATGCTGGCTATTGTGCTGATGGATCATATGCTGCGGCACCGGGCCCAGAATATGGATGTGGAGTGCGTTACTCCCATACTGCCGGCCTCGGCGCCCACCCGAAAATCCCCCTGATACGGTTTTCCAGTGACTAAGGCCAGCCGGCGCTTCTACCGCACCACCCTGTTGGGGCTGGCGGCCATGGCCGTGCTCATCTGGGCCGCTATGGACCAGTTCGGCATATCCCGCGGGGAAATGACCCAGTTGTTTGTCGGTACGCTGGTGGCGGCCGGTGTGACCATTGTCTTCGCTGGGCTGATGGCGCTGCTCTGGGTGGGCCTGCGTAAACTGCTGCATAGGGATGAGGAGTAAGCAGGCGGTTGCCCTGCCAGCTATAGTGCTGCACCGGGCAGCATGTTGGCCGGGACTATTCCAGATCTATGTCCAGCGTCATCTGGTTAGCGATTTCGTCCAGCGTGTCCGACAGTTCATCCATGTCGGTGTTGTCCGGTATACGAGCTTCGATGTGGGCGTGAAACATCATCTCCGCGCTCATCGGTGCGCTCTTAACCTCACTATCCATTTCGATAACGTTAACGGCCCGTTCCGCCAGGGCGCTGGAAATCTCCCGCACAATGCCAAGTCGGTCCGGTCCCATTACCGTTAGGGTGATGTCCCTGCCTGGCGCTGCGCTGCTCGCAGTTTCGCTGGTTGGGGTGACCCGCACACTTAAACCCCGGGATGACAGGGCTTTCAGCTCAGCCTCCAGCGTGGCGGCTGCCGCGGCCGGTAGAGAGACCAGCACCAGTCCGGCAAACTTGCCGCCCAACTGGGATAGCCTGCTCTCGTGCCAATTGCCCTGATTGCTTTCGATTACGTTCGAGACCTGTTCTACCAGTCCAGGGCGGTCGTCACCAATAAAGGTAACGATATAGGAAATTTCCACTAATTTGACTCCACATTATCAGGTCGAATCCGTATATTAACGCGCAATCACCTTTATCTGAAGGAGCAGTGCAGCAACATGGCGCAATTTCTGGCAGTGCCGCCCGGGCGCTTACCGGCAGATACTCTCCAGTCCCTGCTGGAGGAGTACGCCAGCAGGGATGGTACGGACTATGGTGAGCGAGAATTTTCCCTCGATGATAAAGTCCGGGCCCTACAAGGCCAGCTTGACGCAGGAGAATTGCAAATTTTGTACGATGTGGACAGCCAGGAGTGGGACCTGCTCCCCCGCGACCAGGCAGAAGAGTTGCTTGACAGCTGATAGTATTCGCACCATGTTACCCAAGCCCGATCATATCCTCGATGCCACCGGCCTGTTCTGTCCCGAACCGGTGATGCTCCTGCACAACAAGATTCGCGACATAGGGGTGGGTGAGACTGTGCAGGTGCTGGCGACGGACCCTTCGACCGAGCGCGACATACCAAAATTCTGCCTTTTTCTCGGCCATGAGCTGCTCCACCAGGACAGCTTTGAGGACCACTATCGCTACCTGTTGCGTAAAGTGGATATCGCATAATGGCAGGTGTCGGCGAGTCAGCAGCGTGGCATGAGCCAAATCCCCTGGTCGCAACGCGACTGGAGACTGTTTTCGCTGCCTGCTTCGCCAGCCGCTTGCAAACGCGACTTGAGGGAGGGGCAGGGGAGCCCTTGTACCAGCCGGCTCAAAGCCCGGGACAGGCCAATGTGATTTACTACCGGGCGGACTATTTTGCCAGTGCGCTACACGAGATCGCCCACTGGTGCATAGCCGGCACAGAGCGCAGAAAACTACTCGACTTTGGTTATTGGTATGCGCCGGATGGTCGCACTACGGCGCAGCAATACGCTTTTGAGGCGGTTGAATGCAAACCCCAGGCGCTGGAATGGCTGTTTGCACGCGCCTGCGGCAGCCGCTTTAAGCTGAGTGCGGATAACCTGGATCCCAATTCCGGAAACATAGCGGACACGTCAAGCTTTCGCCGGCAAGTCTACCAACAGGCCTTATTGTGGCAGCAGGCTTTGCCGCAGCCGGCAGCGGAATTTTACCAGGGCCTGTGCAGGGAATTTGGCACCACCACTGCCGTCGAAAAACTGTCCTTGTCGCTGGCAGAGCTGGCGTAATGTATACCGACCGGGCCTGGTTGCTCGATGCCTCGATTTATATCTTCCGTGCATGGTTTTCCATGCCCGACCGCTGGCATACGCAGGATGGGGATCCGGTGCAGGCCGTTTACGGCTACACCAAGTTCCTGCTGGACCTCGTTGATAAAACCGGTACTGCGTTCTATGGTGCAGCGGCCTTTGACGAGAGTCTCGGCAGTAATTATCGCAATGATATCTATCCGCACTACAAGCGCAGCAGGGAACTGCCAGACGATGCCCTGGCGCTGCAGTTGCAGGCTTGCAGGCAGGTGACAGAGAAGATTGGACTGGCCTGTTATAGCGGCCCGCGTTACGAAGCTGATGATTACCTGGCGAGCGTTGCGCGTTTGTTCCGGGAGCGCGATGTGCCGGTAACTATCGTCACCCGGGACAAGGACCTGGGGCAGATCCTGCAGCAGCCTGGGGATACGTGGTGGGATTTTGCCCAGGATGTGACTCTGGACAGCGCCGCCTTTGAGCAGAAATTTGGGGTACGGCCAGGGCAGTTTGCCGACTACCTGGCCCTGGTAGGTGATCCCATTGACGATATTCCAGGGGTACCCGGGGTTGGGGCGAAAACCGCCGCTCGCCTGTTGCAGACTTTCGACACCCTGGATGACCTGGCGAAGGGGCTGGGTGTTGTGCCCACGCTGGACATACGCGGTGCGGCCAAGTTACAGCAGCGTCTGCAGGAGCACTGGGGGCAAGTGCTGTTGGCGCGACAGTTGACCGGGCTGGAGACACACATTCCCGAGGTGGATGAAGTACCTGTGTTTCGCTTGACTGCCCAGGGACTGGCAGACCTGTCTGATTATTTGGCGGACCTGAATCTTGTTGGCCCCTTGACCCGCAGATGCCAGAGAATGATGCGGGACCTGGAGGGCGCGTGAGCTTAACGATCCTGGCAGATGAGAATATTCCCGCGGCCGAATATTATTTTGCGCCGCTGGGGGAGGTGCGTCATACCAACGGACGAAACTTGCAACGCGCAGAACTGGAGGGCATAGACGTCCTGCTGGTGCGCTCAGTTACCAGGGTAGATGAAGCGCTGTTGGCAGGCAGTGCCGTGCGGTTTGTCGGTACGGCAACCAGCGGTGTAGATCATATCGACCGGGACTACCTGGCGCGCAACAGTATTGGCTTTTCCCACGCCCCGGGCTCCAATGCCAACTCGGTAGTGGAATATGTATTAGCCGCTATTGCCGCCGTAGAAGACAAACTCGAACGGCTCCTTGCGGGCGGGCGCGTCGGCGTGGTCGGCTATGGCGTCATCGGGAAGATGCTGGTGTCGCGACTGGGTGCATTAGGTATCGACTATTGCGTGTTCGATCCCTGGTTGGCAGCGGGCGTGGTCAGTCACCCGGCGACACTGGCCGAGGTGCTGGCATGCGATGTAGTCACCCTGCATCCAGAATTGACCATTGAACAACCCTGGCCAAGCTTCCACTTATTGTCGCAGGCTGAACTGGAATGTGTGGAGTCCAATGCATTGCTGATAAACGCCAGTCGCGGCCCGGTCATTGATAATGCGGCCCTGTTGGCCAGGCTGGAAAAGGGCAGGGCGCCCTGCACAGTATTGGATGTGTGGGAAGGCGAGCCAAACATCGATACTGCGCTACTGGACCTGGCAACACTGGGCTCTGCCCACATCGCAGGATACAGCCTTGACGGCAAGCTGCTGGCCACACGTATGTTGCGCGATGCCCTTGCAGCCTATCTACAGCACCCGCCCATCGACCAGGTGAGCCCGGCAGGGGCGCCAGCCATCATTACTATCGAAGCAGGGCTCAACCGTGCCGCTCTGCTCAGGTTTCTGCTGCAGTCACGCTATGACATCACAGAGGATGACTGCCTGCTTCGAGAAGCTGTCCTGGGCAATGCTGCGGGGGTAGCCGGTGATGGTTTCGACAGGCTGCGCAAAACCTATGGTGAGCGACGCGAGTTGCTCGGAAGCCAGGTGGTCGGCAAGTTGCACAGCGCTGCAGATAGCGCCCTTGTGCATGGGCTGGGCTGTACCTTAACGGCAGAAGAAATCACGCCGTGAGCGAGCCGTTACACATTGGCCTGGTGGTCAATCCACTGGCAGGCCTGGGGGGAAGTCTCGCCCTTAAAGGTAGTGATGGAATAGCAGTGCGCGAGCTGGCGGCAGAGTCAGGGCACGGCCAAAACCTCAGGTCGATAGTCCGTGCGGAGCGCGCCCTGGCGCCTTTGCAGGCATTTGCAAAGCTGCTGCGTTTTAGTACCTGGGCAGGTGATATGGGCGCGAGTGCGCTGGCGGCCGCCAATATGTCGGGGGAAGTCCTGGGGGCCGGTAGGGGCCTCACTGCGGCTGCCGACACCAGGGCCGCCGCAGTTGCGATGCTCGATGCTGGAGTCGATCTCATCCTGTTCGCCGGTGGAGACGGCACTGCCAGGGATATCTTCGATAGCGTGGGCCAGAGTTGCCCGGTGCTGGGCATACCGACCGGGGTAAAGATGCACTCGGGCGTTTTTGCCGTCTCTCCTGAAGCGGCAGGGGAACTGCTGCTGCGCCTGGCACAAGGCGGCCTGGTGGGAGTCAAGGCCCAGGAAGTGCGCGATATCGACGAGGAAGCATTTCGCCGGGATATTGTCCGCAGCCGCTTTTACGGCGAATTGATGGTGCCTGGAGAGGGCGAGTTTCTGCAGCACACCAAGGTAGGCGGGCGTGAAGATCCGGGGCTGGCCGCCGCGGATATTGCCGCCTGGCAAGTG
>CBDTVJ010000228.1:0-6661 GCA_965363655.1 uncultured Halieaceae bacterium
ACGAGGACTGGTATGCCAAAGAACCCTTTGTCGATGTCCTGCCCGCCGGCGTGTTTCCGCAGACCCGCACAGTCAAAGGTGCGAATCGTTGCCAAATTTCCATCCAGGTACCCCAGGACCGCGATACGGTGGTGGTCATGGCGACCATCGATAACTTGGTGAAGGGTGCCTCCGGGCAGGCCATACAGAACATGAATATCATGCTTGGATTGGACGAGGAGGCAGGCCTGCGCCAGGTTGGCCTGCTACCCTGATAGCGCCTGATCAATGAGTGAATACCGCTCCCTGAGCGCTGGCCCCCGCAAATCCCGCAAGCCCCTGGTGCTTGTCGTGCTCTTGTTGATTGCGCTGGCGGCAGTGCTCTATGCAGTCCTGGGTGGTCACCTGTCCGGCGCGTCAGGTGACCCGGAATTACTGCATAGCCTGCGCGGGGAACTGTCCGCGGCGCGCGCGGAACTCAAAGAGGTTGGGGATGCGTTGGAGGTGCAGCGTACGCGTCACACGGTGGATCGACGGGCCCTGGAACTGGTGCGCCTGGAGATGGCGGCGCAAAAGGAATATACCTCCGATCTGGAAGAAGACCTGAGGTTTTACAAGAGCCTGATGTCACCGCAGGGCCTCGCGAGTGGCTTGAGTGCGCGAGCACCTGAACTGGTAGCACTGGATGGCACCGGGCGGTATGCCTTCCGCATCGTTATGGTGCAGGCGGCACGCAAACACCAGCTGGTGAAGGGCTCTTTATCGCTGGAAGTGAACGGTTTGTTTGGCGAGGAGCAGGTCAGCTATACGCTGGCGGAATTGGCGGACGATCCGGTAGATGGGGAGCTGGCTTTAGAGTTCAGGTATTTCCAGGCGATAGAGGGTGATTTCACCTTGCCGGATGGCATGGAGCCGACCAGTTTGACCGTCGTGGCCAGTGCCAGCAAACCCAGTAAGCTTGAATTCAGGGAGCAGTTTCCCTGGCAGTTACAGGAGCGATTTACTCATGTTGGGAAGTAAGAAGTCGGGATTCAGTGTATCGGGAAACACTACGCTGGTTTCCCAGGACACAGTAATAGTGGGTGATGTACGTTTCAGTGGCAACCTCGATATCGAGGGCCTGGTGCAGGGCAATATCGTTGCCGAACCGGGTAAGGACGCTCTTGTTCGCCTGGTGGGCAAAGGCAGGGTAGAAGGGGATATTCGGGTGCCCTGTGTCATTATCAATGGCGAGATTATTGGCGACGTGTATTCCAGTAAACAGTTGGAGCTCGCGTCAAAAGCCAAGGTCAAGGGCAATGTTTTTTACACCCTCGTGGAGATGGCGGCCGGGTCTGAAGTCAATGGCAGCCTGACCCATCTCGGTGAGGGCGACGCTTCCGGGGAGGAAGCTGCCGCCACCGCGGCCAATGACGCGTTAGCGAAAAAGAAAGGGAATTAGCGTCAGCTCCTGATGACTATACTTGACTAAATTAGTCGGATTTAACATAATAACGCGTCGTAATCACTGGAAATGGCTTGCAGTAGCCGCGGAAAAGATCGATGTCAGTAGCCGAAACCTTTAACCCAGCTAGTATCAATCTCTCGGCTCGCGCCGTGCAGAAGGTGCGTGCACTGGTGACGGAAGAGGACAATGATGACCTGAAGCTGCGGGTGTTCATCACCGGTGGCGGTTGTTCCGGGTTTCAATACGGATTTACCTTCGACGAAATCGCGGCCGAAGATGACACCGCCGTTGAGTCCGAGGGGGTGACCCTGTTAGTCGATCCCATGAGTTTCCAATATCTGGTTGGCTCAGAAGTTGATTACACTGAGGGTCTCGAAGGCTCCCGCTTCGTGGTTACCAACCCTAACGCCACCACAACCTGTGGTTGCGGCTCCTCCTTCTCAATCTAGTCCCAACTTGAATACTTCTCCCAGGTGGTGGCTGTTCGCGCTACTTACTCTTTTCATTGCGCCTACTATCTTTGCCCAGGAGACTCCGCCACAGGAGCAGCGCTATGTCGTTGATATTGAGTTGCAGACTACGCAGGAGCTTGGCCAACTGCTGGAGCGAGCTGAGCAGCTGTTGCTGGCGGGGGTGGAAGTTCCCAGGGGAGAGGCCAAAGTGACCTTCGTTCTCCATGGACCTGTACTGAAAAGCCTGCTGCGCAGTAATTACCTGGAAAACAAACGTTTGGTGGATATGGCGGCTGCTTTGTCCGCCATGGATGTGATTGACGTCAAGGCGTGCCGCGCCTGGATGACGGGCCACGGCCTGGAGGAACAGGAACTACAGCCTTTTGTTGAGACGGTTTCTTATGGTCCGGCCGTAGTGAAGAGTCTGTTGGCGGACAAGAACTACCTGTATTTTTAGCGGTGTTCCTTAATAGGAAGGCCTAACCCTGACCCGGGTAAATTCCGCCCAGTACCCGCGTGCCGATAGCCCCGGTGACCGCCGGTTCGTTGCCAGCCAAACCGTTAAGGCACTGCTCTGCCAGCCAGGCAAAAGTAACGGCTTCCACCCAATCCGGATCCATGCCGACCCTCGAAGTACTTGCTAAAACCCGCGGTGATAGCTGATCTCCCAGGCGGTTCATGATCTGCAGATTATGGGCGCCGCCACCACAAATATAGACTTCCTGAATATCGATGGGGCTGTTTTGAATCGCCTGGGAAATACTGCTGCAGGTGAGCTCCACCAGTGTTGCCTGGATATCTTCTGCAGCAATTTCCATTTCTGCTGAGCCCAATTGTGTTTCCAGCCACTGCAGATTGAAGGCCTCCTTGCCGGTGCTGCGCGGTCCCGCTTTAGCGAAATAGGGATGGGCCAGCAGTTTCGCCAGCAAGCCCTGATGGCATTGTCCACTGGCGGACCACTTGCCGTCGCGGTCAAAGGTCTCCCCGTGATGCCGCAATATCCAGTGATCCAGCAGGGTGTTGCCGGGGCCGGAGTCAAAGCCCTGACGCAGGTGGGGGCCTTCCAGGAAGCTGATATTGGCGATCCCACCAATATTCACGATGGCGCGATTTACACCTGCCTGGCCGAAAGCTGCAGCGTGAAAGGCGGGGGCGAGGGGTGCGCCCTCTCCGCCTGCGGCGATATCCCTGCGCCTGAAATCAGCGACGGTGGCAATGCCAGTGCATTCGGCGATGGTGTTGGGGTCGCCAATCTGTAGTGTGAAGCTCTGCGCAATGTCCGCAGCGCCCGAGGGCGGGCGGTGGCGGATGGTCTGGCCGTGACTGCCGATTGCTGTTATCGCTCGCGGCTCTTGCCCCGCGCTGGCTAATAGCTGCCTGGTTGCGGCCCCGAAGAGCAGACCCAGTTCTCGGTCAAGAACCCCCAGGCGTTCTATCTCGTCATCTCCCGGGTGGCTGATGGCGTTAATCTGCTGCCTGGTTTGCGGTGGTATGGCGTGTTGGTGGGTGTGCAGTAATTCCACACCCTTGTCGCCAAATCGCACCAGAGCAGCGTCAATGGCGTCTACACTGGTGCCTGACATCAGGCCAACGTATAGCGCATCACGCCTGCTCAAGTTAATTTGTCGGGTTGGTGGCACTGGCGGAGTCACTCATCGCCAGTTGGTTGTCAGAGCGCAGCGCGGCAAGCTGCATGGAAGCCTCGTTTATCGCTTGCCGGAACGCGGGCATTTCGGTCTCGGGCAGGCTTTTCGCCTTGGGCAGTTTCTTGTGGATGGTACGGGGATTGCGATGTACGCCGTTCATCAGGAATTCATAGTGAAGGTGTGGTCCAGTGGCCGCGCCGGTGGAACCCACGGTGCCAATCACCTGGCTCTGGGAGACTCTCTGTCCGGTCTTGACCTTGCGTTTGTGCAAATGCAGGTACTTGGTGACGTATTGCTCGCCGTGCTGGATGAATACGTAGTTGCCATTGGCCTTACTGTAACCTGCCTTGCTGACCCGCCCGTCACCCGCCGCGTAAACTGGCGTGCCCCGCGACGCGGCATAATCGGTGCCCCGATGCGGTCGTGTCGTCTTATAGATAGGGTGCAGGCGCCGCAAATTGAAATTGGAGCTGATCCTGGAAAAGTCGACGGGGGCGAGGAGGAAGGCTTTACGCATGCTTACGCCGCTCTCATTGTAATAATTTACATCGCCGCTGCTGTCTTGGTAGCGAAAGGCGTTAAAGGTCTCGCCCTGGTTGGTGAAAGAGGCTGCAATTATTTCGCCATCCTGATACAGCTCCCCGTCAAGAAAGAGTTTTTCATAGATAAGCTGGATGGTGTCTCCCTGGCGCGGATCCAGTACGAAGTCGATGACGCCGCCAAAAATATTGGCCATTTCCATAATCAGGTTTTGTGACAGGCCCGCTTCCTGCCCGGCCAGGAAGAGCGAGGAACTGATGACGCCAGTGGCCCAGGCTTCCCTGAGCTCGGGAGAGCGTGTTTCCACCAGACTCTCAAAATCATGCTCGCCGCGCTGGTAGGTTACCGTTTCCAGCTGCGACCGGGTGTAGCGCACGGCTGCTAGTGCCCCGGCATCATCCGCCTGGAAAGCGATGGTCTGGCCGGGGTAGATGCGCTCCAGGAGTTTGCCATCCTGGGATTGGCTGACCACCCGGTGTACATCGCGGTCATTGTAACCGGCGCGTTTGAAAATGAGTGAAAGGTTGTCACCGCGCTTTACCACCTGATCCAGCCAGGGTTGTGGGGGTGGTAGAATTTGTTCCTCGATGACCTGCTCATGGTCCAGCCCGGAACCTGCTTCATGTGCCTCTATGGTGTGCAGCTTGTCTGCCAATTGGACGGGCGCAGTCGCTACTTCGTTATTGGAGGGGCTGGTGAATATGCCGAGCGCAACCAGCACGGCGATCGTGGCGCCCCCCAGTAGGTAATTGCGTGGAATGTTAAGCCCCGAGAGTGCCCCCTGTTCATTTTGAACAACAGTGGCCCCGCGCGGGCGTCTGCTTACTGCCATGCCCCGAGTATTCTTTTTCGCGTATATCTCGTTCAGTATATAAAAAAACTGGCTGATTCAACACTGTCATAAGTGTGAAGACTTGCATTTGGGAGTTGGTGTTGTATCGTTGGCGCCCCTTGATTTTTATACCTTGACTGAGCTGATTCACCGATGAGCAGTGCACTACTTGATGATCTTCGCGTCCGAGGCTTGATCTTCCAGATAGCTGGAGAAGACGATCTTCCCGGCTGGCTTGATGGTGGTGTACGTACGCTGTACTGCGGTTTCGATCCCACTGCCGACAGTCTTCATATAGGCTCCCTGGTGCCCCTGCTGATGCTGCGCCGCTTCCAGCTGGCCGGACATAAGCCGCTGGCGCTGGTGGGCGGGGCTACTGGCTTGATTGGCGATCCCAGTTTCAAGGCTCAGGAGCGACTACTCAATACACCGGAAGTCATTGACGGGTGGGTGGGCAAAATTCGGGAGCAGGTTTCGCAGTTCATCGATTTTGACGCGGGCGAGTCGTCGGCCGAAGTGGTGAACAACCTGGACTGGACTGCCGGGATGGATGTGTTGACGTTCCTGCGCGATGTTGGCAAGCATTTCTCGGTCAACGCCATGATCCAGAAAGAGTCGGTGAAGCAGCGGCTTGAGCGCGAAGGCAGTGGTATCAGTTTTACCGAGTTCACTTACATGATCCTGCAGTCCTTCGATTTCGCCGAACTAAACAGGCGCTATGGCTGCGGCCTGCAGCTGGGCGGTTCCGACCAGTGGGGTAATATTACTGGCGGTATAGACCTGACTCGTCGCCTGCATGGCAACCAGGTGTTTGGTTTGACCATGCCGCTGATTACAAAGTCCGATGGCACTAAATTTGGCAAAACCGAGTCCGGTACCGTCTGGTTGGATGCGCAACGTACATCTCCTTACGCGTTCTACCAGTTCTGGTTGGGGACGGTAGATGCAGATGTGTACAAGTTCCTTAAGTATTTTACCTTTCTCGATGTGCAGGAGATTGATGCTATCGAGCGGTCTGATTCTGGGCGGGAGGGCAGGCCACAGGCGCAGGCTATCCTGGCGCGGGAGGTTACGCGCCTTGTTCATGGTCAGGATGGGCTCGATGCAGCAGAGCGGATCACCGATGCCCTGTTCAACGGCACGGCGGGGACCCTCACCGAAGGCGATCTGCAGCAATTGCGCCAGGATGGTTTGCCGGCGAGCTCCATGGAGCGCTCCGAATTTCCCGAGACACTGACGCAGATGCTGGCGGATGCGGGCATGGCCAACTCTGGAAAGCAGGTTAAAGATGCCCTGGGTCGCAGCGCTGTGACAGTCAATGACCGGGTGCTGGGCATGGCCGACAACGGCGATGTGCCGGCTTGCTTCGCTGCTGGTGAGGCGGCGTTCGCTCGCTTCTACCTGGTTAAACTCGGCAAGAAAAAGTACCACCTATTCGAGATTTGTTGACCCTGTATAGGTAATCACCCGGCTGCCACACCGTTGTTGCAATACTTTCTTTTGAAAGTACTTGCTCTTGGTGATGGCACTGCGTATATTGCGCCTCCCTTCAATGAGGCCGCTTTCCGATAGAGTTGTCCCTGACGCAAGAAACCCACAGGGTTTCAGTCGCTTAAGGAATGCTTGTAGAAAGTAACCTGAAGGAAAAGGCAGCCTTGATCGAAAGATTTTGGTTGCTATGACGGAGGCAGTCGGTATAATACGCCTCCGCGGTTGGGGTAGCCCCCACCGTTATCTGCGCCCTGGCGGTAGCAGATGTTGTTTA
>CBDTVJ010000229.1:0-6661 GCA_965363655.1 uncultured Halieaceae bacterium
TAATTACAGCCACAGCCACCTCCCCCTCCTCCCTCGGCACCACGGGCGCCCTCGCGGGATTGGTAAACATGGTGTGTATAGCCCGAGGCTATGGGGTGCCTGTCAAAGCTCATAATGGGGTCTGCCAGATTCTGCCTTTCATAGGGCTTCACCCAGGGGGTGATTCCGCAGGCGGTAAGCACTGGCAGCATCGCGATCAACAACAGTAAACGTATTGTTTTCATGCTATTCCCTGATCAGTGCCCGAACCTGCTTTTCGTAGGCAGTCTCGTAGCCGGGCTTGTAGCCTTTGTGCATGAAGCGCATATCACCATTGCGATCCACCAACACTGTCATTGGCATAGCATCCACATCGTATAGCTTGCTAACCTGACTCTCCTGGTCAAACAACACCGGGAACGTTACGGGGATATCCCGTAACACCTTATCTGCCATAGCCCTGTCCTGCTCGACGTTGACACCGAAAACGGTAAATCCCAGATCCGAGTATTTCTGGTGTATGGCGTCCAGGTGCGGAAACTCCTGGCGGCAGGGGCCGCACCAGGAGGCCCAAAAGTTCAGCAGGACTACCTGGCCGCGGTATTCACTAAGTCGAATATTGGTGCCTGCGGCGCTTTTCAGTGTGAAATTGGCCGCCGGGCTGCCAGCGGAGTCTGCCCATGCCAGTGACGTGAACAACAGCAACATAACGAAAGATATCTGTTTCATTGTATGAACTCCCTTACTCATCTCTTTACGCATTTCTTTGCACTTGCTTAGAAAAAGTACGTGACACCGGTGGACAGCTCCACGTTGTGGGTGATGTCGTCATCACCAAAGGTATCCCTGTCGAAAATGTGATCGCGGGCGTCGATCTGCCAGGCCAACCAATCGTTGAGCAGCAGGCGATAGCCAACACCCAGGTTCACCGTGAACCACTTGTCACCGAGGAAATCAGTACTACCGGCACCGGCAAGGACATACAGGTCTGATTTCAAGGCGCGACCGCCGAATAGGAAAACCTCTCCGGGCAGCATGTTCCAGCCAATGCCGAGGTCATAAAAGCTATAGTCCCTGTCGGCATCCTCGAACAAGGGAGCACCGCCACTGAGCTTTTCATAGCTGGTCAAGTCACCCTCTGAATTACCGTAAGAGGCCTCGAGGAAAAAATCCTCACTGAGATGCCAGGCGGCGCGCACGCCCCAGACAATTTCACTGTCGAAGTCCTGGATGCTGAGCAGGCCGGCATAGGCACCGACCTGAAAGTCTTCGGTGTCTATCGCCGCCGGGTTGATCTCCCGGCGCTCTACCTCCGGGTTAATGACCTGCAGGGGTGATTCCTCTTCCGCCGCCAGCACCGGAGTACCCAGCACACTGCAAGCAAACCCTGTCAGTAGAAGGCGCTTATGCCAATTTTCCATTCGTCCACCTCTTCATCGTCATCGCGGTCTGTCATAACCACGTAGTGTTTGTACTGCATACGCAGGAACAGGCGCTTATGCAGGTGTATTCGCATGCCTGCACCAATGCTCGCCACGCCGTCGGTTCTGTCTTCCGTGGATACCAGGGTGCTTCGAGGGTTCGTCTCACGTACACCGCCGCCGATGGTCACGAAAGGCGCGTAACGCCATTGGGGAAACATCTGGTGTACCAGCCCCGCCATCAGCATGCGGCCATCGGAGGCATCGCCGAAGTTTTCTGTCGCGGACAGTTCCAGTGACAAGTTGCGCGTAAAATGCCAGCCCAGATAGCCAGTCAGTGCGTCGGTGTCATCGTAGTCACCTACCATGAACCCGAACTCCCAGCGTCTTTTGCTAAATTCTTCCAGGCCCTGGCTTATGAAACCGAGTGCTTCCCCGTCGCTGTCCACCGTGCGGCCGATGGCATCCACGTTCACCCAGCCCTCCACTCCGCGTTCGGTGCGCACCTTGATCCAGTCGGTGCGCCGCCGAATCAGTTCTATGCGCTCTCCGCGTTCGGCGACATAAAAAACGGGGTAACCGCGCCCGGGCTGGGTATGCATTTCGATGTAGGCGTCAACGACCCATGAGCTGGGTAAGCTCTCCTTGGTGTGTGCTGTGGTCGCCATCAGCAATCCCATCATCATGATTACCAGGGCATACAGGCGTGAGTCTGGTTGCCCGGTCTGTTGCAGTGATTGGATGAGAAAGGCCACCATGATCACTCAAACAGCCGTTCATCAAAGGGGTTATTAAAATACTGCGCGCCGATATCCAGCCAATCAGAAATCAGTCGCAACTCTGGCTCGCTCAGCAGCCCCCGGTGATCCACTGTATTGCGCGTTGGGCGTATAGCGGTGCCACTCTCCTCCTCGATACAGTTTGAGGGCCGTGCAGGTGAGCCGGGCGGGCCGCAACTGCCACCTTCAAAACAGTTAAAGAAGCGCGTGCTGTTGTTGGCTGAGCCGGCGAGCATGCTGCCACCCAGCGCCACGACTTCTGCTATCGTGATGGGGTTGCCCAGTTCATCGGTAGCTGCGCAGGCCCACTCCCGACCAGTGAACGCACCGTCGGAGCTAATCCACTGCTCCTGACCCTCAGCAAGCAAATCGCGGTAAGAACGGTAGTGGCCGGGCTCACTATCCGATGGCTCAGCAGTGAGGTCCAGTTGCCCCGGAGGCACCTGGGTATTTGTCGTCGTATTGTGGCAGCCTACGCAGGCATCGATACTATTGCCCTCACCGTCTGTCCGCGCATCCCTGCTCCTTTCCCAAATCGGCTGTATGTGATCTATGTAGTTGATCACAATGCGGCTGGGCTGCCCGGGGTCAAAGTTGCTTACCACGATAGCGCGCTCGGGCGGGATGTCCGTCCACTGCGTACTGTATTCGCGATCATCGATAGTTGGGCTGGGGGATAGCGTGGGGTCGTACCACTCATCGACATAGACCGGTGCCAGGGTAAGCTCCCGGTCGGTCGCCGCGGCGTTGCCCAGGGGACGATGAAAGTCCCAGACCTCGGCCATGCTCTGACCGGTCTCAGTGGCAAACAGCTCTGTGGCGCGGGTGCCTGCAAAGCCCATGCCACCTGTTGGCAGCGCCGCAGCGCCAGAATTGGAAGATGGTGGTTGCGAGTCCAGGCGGCCATGGGGATGCGTGGAGGCGGCTTCGTGACAGCCGGTACAACGCAGCACTTCACCGGCCGCCAGTTGCAACCAGTAGTTGTGGCGTGCACCGATACGCCGCCCCCTTGCATTCAGGACATCGAAGGTAAAAGGCCGGTTGGCTGGCACGGTTACACTGACCGAACCATCCGGTTCCACCGGCACATAGCCGAGAATTTCCCGGAAGTCGAGGCCACCGTTCACACCGCCGGCGTAGGCCGGTATTTCAAACACGTCGGGGTCCGGAATGGGTACCGGTTGCTGGATGCGTAAAAAACGGGCCGGGCGTTCTTCATAGGCGGGTGTACCCGGCGTTGCATGCTGCGCGATACCCAGTGGCGAGGCGTCCTGGCCGTCCAGGTCGTAGACGCTGTCAATCAGGAGATGCCCCTTTTTTTGCTGTGCGATTTCGTTATTGAACTCATCGGGTTGCGGCACCAGGGCGGCGAAATCCCGGGGTTCGGCGGCAATGATCTCACTGATTAGAAAACCCTCGCCGGGGATGACGACCGGGCGCTGCGTAGCGTCTACCGGATTATATATCCAGCCACCGTAAAGTGGCGGCGCGGCCTGTTCGTTATCTGCCTGTAGTTTGCAGGGCAAAAATTTGGCCGCGTCTTCGTTACTGGCGTTCTCGTCTATAACGCGACAGTCAGTCCAGGTAACGAGCAGGCGTTGCGTCCCGTCGCGCAACGCGTATACCGAGCCAAACTGGCCGCCACGTGAAAGCAGCCCATCCGTTCGCACCTCTTTATCATTCAGGAATTCCTGCCCGGAATCGGTGCCTTCCAGATTGCTCCAACTTGGCTGATCGACATCTGCATAAGCCTGGGTGTCGAGGATCACAATATTCCCACCCATACTTTCGGCTGCGAAAGGACGCACCACACTCACCAATCGACCATCGTCCAATTCCCTGGGCTGGGTGTACGTAATGCTGGCACCTTCTGTGCCGCTGTATTGACTATGGAAACCGTACAACGGCGAAAGCGCCAGCCCCGATGGCTTTATACGGAACAGGCTGATGTGATCTGTGGCGGTATTGTTCCAGCGACTGAAAACGATTTCCCCGGAAGACAAAACCATCGGATCCAGGTCGTGGCTGAGATTAAAAGAGATCTGCTTGAATTCTTCACCGCGCAACAGCGGATCATAAATATGTAATACCGCCGCGGGATCGAGACCGTCTTCATCCAACCCCGCGAACAGTTGGATGCGACCCTCGTTCAACTGTCGTCCCTGGTTAGCCACCTGGCGAGTCGAGCTGAAAACAATACGATCATCGGGCAGAAAGTGAGGGGCCAGATCGTGGCCACCTCCGCTTTCCACACCCTCGTTGCGCTTGATGCGTGAGGGGATAAGGTACTGTGGAATTCCTTGCTCGATGTTATATATCCACAGGTTCCAGGTGCTGTCCTCAAGGTTTTCGGCGACTGGCTCGGGTACCGCGCGCACTGTAAAAATAAGGGTATTTCCATCAAATGAACTTTCAAGATCCTTGATATCCAAAGCAATTTCTTCAGTGCCAACACCTTCTTCGGCGGCCACAATAGCGGCTATTTGCGCGCTGACATCAAGGTCATCCGCACTGGTAGCGGCGCGTTCCCGTACATACAAAACTGCACCGGGATTAAAGCCCAGGGGATCGCGCAAATCAGGGGGCACTTCCGGTAATGGACGCCTGATATAGGCCACGGGAATCTCCACTACAACAGGATCCCCACCCTGGGAACTCGTCGTCAGTGTTACGTTTCCACCACCGCCGCCACCGCCACCACAGCCAACCAAAAAGCTGGGCAGCAAGATACCGATCAAGGAACGGGAGATTATTTTTTTCCAGATTTCACTCTTCATAGCAGCGCTAGGTTTACAGAGCACACCTGAATCCTACAAGCGAAGAAAATGAAAATAGGACAAATTGCCAAGACTTGAAAAAGTGGAGAAAAGTACAGATAAAGCTTGCATTGCAGCTTCTGGGCGAATGTCACTTTTGCCAGTTGTATCCATACGCTCTTGGCTATGTGTAACTGGAATTCGTAAAAATTGCAGCTTTTGCACAATGGGGGTTGCGCAAGTGCGATCTGCTTTGCGAAGCTGAACGCTGGAAGGGTACAACAATCAACGCAGACTTCTGACACTGCGTGTTCCGGCTTTAGACCTGCGGCAATATCAACAACCCGCACAAGCAGGCTAGCCAGCACATGGATTCCCAACACCGAACCCGTAAACCAGGGTAAACGACTATGGGCAGAAGCTTTGTGATTACACTCGCGACGTGGCTGATGATTACACTCAGCTGCCACGCCGGCCCGCGCGAGCAGGCCAAGCGCATGCACGACCGGCTGACCGGCGTGCCCGCCAGCGATGCCATGTTGGATGCTATGGAAGTTGCTATCAGCGGCGGCGAAGGCCGCGTTACCGCTGCGCTTTATGCCATCGACGGCGCCCCGTCAGTAGCTGCTACTGGTGATTTCTACACCGTTACCTTGAAAAACTGGGTCAGTCCCTGGACCAATGAGGCACAGGATCCCTTCGCAGCACTTAACGATTACAGCGCGACGGTTATCGGTATCGTTCGTGATGAACTGGATTTCCGCGAGATACTCTCCGCCGACATTCTGTATCGCGGTAACGTATCGGGCATTCCACCTTACCAGTCGAATGACAACGAGCACTTTGAATTCCTGGAAGCATCGGGTGCCAACCTGGGCGACTCCACGGTACTGGTACGCGATACCCAGAGCAGTGTAACCGGGCTGCCAGCGGAGGCAGTGGCGGGGGTTATGACAAGCCGCGCGGCGGCCCGCTCATTTTTCGTCGATGGCACCAATCGAGCAATGCTGCGCTTCACCCTGTTCAATCACTTATGCATGGACCTGGAGCAGCTCAAGGACAGTTCCGCTCCCAGCGACCGTATCCGGCAGGATATTTCCCGCAGTCCGGGCGGTGACAGCACACTATTTCTCAACCAGTGCATTGCCTGCCACGCTGGCATGGACCCATTGGCACAGGCCTTTGCTTACTACGACTTCCCCTATCCCGATGAAGATGCCGCGCCCAACCTCGAGCTGGATGAGCGCAAGGACCTGGGCAACATTGTGTACACGCCGGGCGTGGTGCAGGGCAAGTACCTGATAAATGGGGCTACCTTTCCCACCGGTTTCGTCACACCGAACGATCACTGGACCAATTACTGGCGCCTGGGTGATAACAGCGCCCGCATCGGTTGGCACGGTGAAGCCGGTAACAGCGGCGTGATAGACCTGGCGCGCAACCCCGCCTACTCCGAGGGAGATGGCGCCGCCTCTATGGGACGTGAACTGGCGGACTCCGATGCCTTTGCGCACTGCCAGGTAAAAAAGGCCTTTCGCGCAGTGTGCCTGCGCGACCCAACACCGGACGCTGCCGATTCCCAGGCAGTCGACGGTTTCGTCAACAGCTTTAACGCCAGCAACAACATGAAGCGTGTTTTCGCGGAAGTGGCGGGCTATTGCGCCAGTGATTTATAAGTGAGCCTGCCATGAACGCATCCGCAACTACTGTGAACATTCGCCTCGCC
>CBDTVJ010000230.1:0-6650 GCA_965363655.1 uncultured Halieaceae bacterium
CCCCTGGCGAATATTTGGGCCTGCCGACGAGACGCATGGTTCCGCCAGACAATCGCAATACCTAAATGGATGTCGGCACGCTGCGAGCGCTAAGCGCAACGCAAATATTTTAGCCGCGACGACAATATAACGAACCGAGCAGCACACTCTGCCGGGACACAGAATTAGCCATAAAGAACTATCAGCGCCGCTGCATTCATAAAGTGCAGCGACACTAGCAAAAAGACAGGAACAGTACCACTTAACTTTCCTGCTCGACGCCAGGCTGGCGACACTGTTCAACAGGACCAGCTCAGGCACTACCTTCGGGGGCACCCAGTGACAGACAACAGGGCCCCCGGAAATGGCTGGAATCCAACAGGATATCCAGCGATTAGCTACTGGTAACCGGCTCCCTGCCGGCTTTATATCTAATCCCCCGCCCCGCCAGACCTGCTGCCATAAGGCAGATGGCACTATGAAAAAAATGTTAATTAATGCAACTCAACCTGAAGAGTTGCGCGTAGCACTGGTCGATGGCCAACGCATGTACGACCTGGACATCGAAAACCGCACTCGCGTGCAGAAAAAGGCGAGTATCTATAAAGGCAAAATTACCCGGGTTGAACCCAGCCTTGAAGCCGCGTTTGTCGATTTTGGCGCTGAGCGACACGGCTTCCTGCCTTTAAAAGAGATCTCGCAACAGTACTTTTATCGCAAATCCGGGGGCGGTGAAGGGCGCGTCAAGATCAAGGATGTGCTCAAGGAAGGTACGGAAGTCATCGTACAGGTAGACAAGGAAGAGCGTGGCAATAAAGGCGCTGCCCTGACGACGTTTATCAGCCTGGCAGGCCGCTACATGGTACTCATGCCCAACAACCCCCGGGCCGGCGGCATCTCCCGCCGCATCGAGGGTGACGACCGCAGCGAATTGAAGGAAGCGCTAAGCGCACTGGAGATTCCCAACGGCATGGGCGTCATTATTCGTACTGCCGGCGTCGGCCGCTCTGCTGAAGAGCTGCAGTGGGACCTCAACTACCTGTTACAACTGTGGGAAGCCATTTCCACCGCCAGCGACCAAGCCAAGGCCAAGGAACTGCTGTTTCGCGAAAGCAACGTTATCATTCGGGCAGTGCGAGACTACCTGCGTGATGACATCGTCCAGGTACTGATTGATTCACCGGAAGCCTACAAGCAAGCCTGTGATTTCGTCAGCCAGGTGATGCCACAGTATCTAGACCGGATTCAGATGTACGAGGACAATATCCCTCTGTTCAACCGTTTCCAGATCGAAAGCCAAATTGAAACCGCCTTTGAGCGTGAAGTTCGCCTCCCTTCCGGTGGCTCTATCGTCATTGATCCCACTGAAGCACTGATCTCCATCGATATTAACTCCGCTCGCGCCACCCGCGGCAGTGATATCGAGGAGACCGCTCTCAACACCAACCTGGAAGCGGCCGAAGAGGTTGCCCGACAATTGCGCCTGCGTGATATGGGCGGTCTGGTGGTGATCGATTTCATCGATATGTTGTCAAGCCGCAACCAGCGCGCCGTGGAAAACCGCATGCGCGATGCCCTTGAAATCGACCGGGCCCGGGTACAGGTAGGCAGGATTTCCCGCTTTGGCCTGCTGGAAATGTCGCGCCAACGACTGCGTCCTTCACTGGGTGAAACCAGCGCCATAGTCTGCCCACGATGTACCGGCCAAGGCAGTATTCGAGACACCAAGTCGCTGGCACTGTCTATCCTGCGCCTGCTGGAAGAAGAGGCCATCAAGGAACGCAGTTCGGAGGTACGCGCTATCGTACCCGTGGATGTGGCCGCCTACCTGTTGAACGAGAAGCGCGCAGCGCTCAGTGAAATCGAGCAGGTCACCAAAGCTCGCATGCTGGTAATACCCAACCCCAACCTTGAAACGCCTCACTTTGAAGTACAGCGTTTGCGTGACAACGAGGTAGATGGTGACCATGAGGTCAGTTATGCGGTTGATATTACCGTGCCTGACGCAGAGGCCATCAGCGACACCCATTCCGCTGACATTCCAGTGCAACTGGCCGCCGTGCAGGGCATCAGTCCCACCGCCGCTCCTAAACCCGCGGCAAAGGAACCCAGCACGACAGCCAAGGCTGCGCCTGCTAGCCGGCCTGCCCCCAAGCCCCCAGAGGGGCTGTTTGCTCGAGTTTGGTCGGGACTGTTTGGCAGCCAGAGTCAGGCAGAGCCGGTAGCAGAACCGCAGCCTGCTGAGGCGAAACGCCCACCACAGCAACGACAGCAGGGGGAAGGCAAAAAGCCCCAGGGCAACCGCAACCGCAATCGGAATCGTCGACGCGGCGGAGGCGAAGGCGGACAGCAATCCCGGCCCCAGGACGGTAACCGCACGGAGAACCGGGACAAGGATACACGCGGCAAGGACGATCGTGGACAACAACAGCAGCGTGAGCGTTCCAGCGAAGGCCAGCGTGAACGTTCCAACGAAGGTCAGCGTGAACGTTCCAGCGAAGGCTCCCGTGGCCGCAATGATCGCAACCGCGGTGGGCAACGCAACAACGATGGGCGCAGATCCAAGGAAGGCGTGGAAGCTGTCAGCGAAACCCCGCAACAGGATACCGAAGCAACAGGTAACCAACAGCCCAAGCCCCGCAAGCGCCCCAATGACATAAAGCGTTCCGAACCGCAGAGACGTCGCCGCAACCGTGGCCGCAAGCCCGAGTCTGAAGCAGCGACAGCCACTGCGGACACAACTCCAGACAGCGGAGAAAAACTGGCAGTCCAGGCTTTGGTCCCTGAGGTCGTCTCCTCTACTCCAGAAACACCGGCACGAACAATCTCCGCAGCTCTAGCCGCACAGGGTGTCACCGATATAGCAATCCTTGAAACCGAGGAATTTGTAGAGAGTGCAGCAACACCTGAGCCTGAGCCTACCCCGCCTGAGGCCACTGCTATGGCCAGCCCTGAGCCGCAAGCCAAGCCTGCGGCCACTGCTATAGAGAGCCCTGAGCCGGAAGCCAAGCCAGCGCCCGCCGCAGCAGTAGCTGCAGTCAAAGAACCTGCGGCGCCGACACCTGAAGTAGAGTCCACACCAGTCTCCACCGATGGTGTTACCGCCGATGGGCGCGCCTGCAATGATCCCAGGATCGAAGCACGCGCGGTGGCTGAGGTAGAGATCACCACGTCGCACCCGGTATTGTTTGGCACTAGCGTGGCGGAACCTGTGTCACCCAGTGGCATCACCCCACCGCGAGCTACTAATGATCCCCGCGGAAAGATAGCGGGCGACGCCGTGGATCAAGCTGCTGGGCAGGACTGAGCGCAGTGAGTTAACCGGGCACATGAGGTGTCTCACCTCTTGTGCCCAGTTTCCAGAACGGTATAATCTCGATCGCTTGGCCAAAGTGCCAAGCGTCAATACATAAAGTTTCCGGTGGGCTGGCTGAGTGGTCGAAAGCGGCGGTCTTGAAAACCGTTGAGGGTTCATCCCCTCCTAAGGTTCGAATCCTTAGCCCACCGCCATTAACGAAAAAGCCTCCTTATCAAGGGGGCTTTATTGTTTTTAAACTGCATGCCGTTGCCAGCGCGGGCCATTGCCACTCTGCGCAGGGTAATGATCGCTACAGTCCATGTTATCATTCGCATTTACGCGCTATTTTCCTTGGTTTTTGGATATTTCCCCCTTATTATTTGTCCAAGCAGTAATCGCACATATCGTGCGTCGCTATACGGAGTAAGTTATGCAAGACAAAAGTGTATACAGTGCAGACTCGCTGGGTATTGAGTCCGCCATTAGCACCAACAAGGTATTGAAAAACACCTATATGCTGCTGGGTATGACCTTGCTTTTCAGTGCCGCCACAGCGGGCATGTCCATGGCGATGGGCCTTGGACAGGGAGCCGCGCTGGTCCTTATGCTGGTTGGATTTGGACTGTTGTTCGTCGTTAACCGCACAGCAGACAGCAGCAAGGGCCTGATTGCCATTTTTGCCTTTACCGGCGTCATGGGTGCCTCGATTGGCCCTATGCTCAACTATTACCTTGCCATGCCGAATGGTCCCAGCCTTGTTATGCAGGCACTGGGCGGAACGGCAGTCGTGTTCTTTGGGCTCTCAGCCTATGCACTGACTACCCGTAAGGACTTCTCCTACATGGGTGGTTTCCTCATGGTGGGCTTGCTGGTTGCCGTGGTCGCGATGATCGCCAATATCTTCCTGAATATCCCCGCCCTTTCGCTGACTATCTCCGCAGCGATTGTCATGATCATGTCCGGTTTGATCCTGTTTGATACCAGCAGGATCATCAATGGTGGCGAGACCAACTATATTCGCGCCACCGTGTCCTTGTACCTGGATATCTACAACCTGTTTATTCACTTGCTGCACTTGCTTACCGCATTCAGCGGCGATGACTAAACACTCAACTGCAGTGCAAAAACCCCGGTGTTCGCCGGGGTTTTTTGTTTCTGGCGAGTCCATCAGTTGATCTACTCCTTGTTGGTATTGTCGTCTCCCACGTCGGGGCTGTGTAACCGCACAGCGGCGCAGTTCGCCAACGGCGTGCTAGCTCGGGGACACCAGATTCACCGCGTGTTCTTTCTTGATGCGGGCACCTACGCCGGGACGGTCAGCGCCGTTTTCCCCCAGGACGAAACAAGCCCCCTGCCCTCCTGGGTAGAGTTAGCCGAGCATCACCAGGTGGAGTTGGTGCTTTGCGTATCTTCCGCCTTGAGACGGGGTATGTTGGATGAGACTGAAGCCCAGCGGTACGAACAAGCCGGGCCGACTATACACGCCGCATTCACCATCTCCGGCCTGGGGCAACTGATCGATGCCAGCGCCAACTCGGACCGGCTGATCACGTTTGGAGGCTAGGGGTGACTGACGGCAAAAAGAAACTATTAGTTGTGATCAGGCACAGCCCCTATGGCTCCAGCCTGGCTAAAGCCGCACTGGATCTGGGGCTCGCCGCCGCCGCGTTTGAGCAAGTGGTCGATCTTCTCTTTCTCGGCGATGGCGTCCTGCAATTACTGCCCGACCAGAACAGCCATGTGCTGGGTGTCAAAAATATTGGCCGGCAACTGGCCTCACTACCCCTGTATGATATCGATGCTGTCTACGTCGATGCGCAAGCCGCTGCCAGCTACAATCTCGACCTGGAAAAAGCCCCCGTAGCAACCCGCTCACTGGATGCCAGCGAGATGCAGCAGCTCATGGCCAGCGCCGATCATTTGCTGGGATTTTAAAGATGATCCTCCATACCCTCAATGCCTCGCCGGCAAGCCGTGCATTCAGTGATTGCCTGCGTGTGATAGCAGGCGAAGACGCGCTCTTGTTAATGGGTGATGGCGTCTACGCTGCCATTCCCGGAACCGCTGCCTGGGGTGCACTACAGGAAAGCGGGGTAGCGGTGTACGTTCTGGATACCGATGCCAGCGCCGCTGGTATAAGCGAACTTGCCGACTCAGTCAGTCGCGTGGATATGGACGGTTTTGTGGCCCTCACAGAACGTTTCGTGCGACAGCAGGCCTGGTACTAGAACGTGCTGCCCGCCAGCGCATTCGACAAGGAAGGCTTTCTGCGCGAGCTCTCCGACTGGAACCCCACAGTGGCCGAGCAAATTGCCGCCGCGGAAAACCTTGTATTGACGCCTGCGCACTGGGAAGTGCTGGAACTGCTGCGGAGCTACTACCAGGAATTTGACGCTTCGCCTGCCATGCGGCCGCTGGTTAAATACTGTGGACTTAAGCTTGGCGCCGACAAGGGCAAAAGTATTTACCTGATGTCGCTGTTTCCCGGCTCACCGGCCAAGCTCGGCAGTAAAATCGCCGGCCTGCCAAAGCCGGATAACTGCTTGTGAGCAAACCACATGACTACCAGTAAAACACCAGCCCCAATGCCCGAGCACCCCTTTGCCCCGTTCGTAAGGATTCTCGGCAAGGGAAAATCCGGCAGTCGATCCCTGTCGCGAACAGAGGCCCGACAGGCATTCAGTATGATTCTGCAGGGTGAGGCCGAGCAGCTACAAGTCGGCGCGTTTCTAATGTTGCTACGCGTCAAAGAAGAAACAGCTGAGGAGCTGGCCGGGTTCGTGGAAGCCTGTCGGGACAATATGCTGGCGCCACCCGCTACTTTAAAGGCAGACCTGGACTGGTCCAGTTATGCCGGCAAAAAACACCAGCATCCCTGGTACCTGTTATCCATGCTGCTGCTAGCGGGCGCAGGTTACCGGGTCTTTGTGCATGGCTCCGCCGGGCATACGCCGCAGCGCCTGTATACACAAAGCGCCCTGCAGGCCCTGGGTATTGAAACTGCAGCCAGCTGGAGCGACGTCGCTGGGCAATTGGACAGCGGCAATTTTAGCTACCTACCGCTGGAAAACTTTTGTCCTGCACTGCAGGAACTAATACAGCTGCGGCCCCTACTCGGTTTGCGATCGCCAGTGAATACCTTGACCAGAATGCTGAACCCACTGCGCGCTGATGCCAGCCTGCAAAGTATCTTTCACCCCGCGTACGCGAGCTTGCACCAGCAGACCGACCACTTGCTGGCACAGCCCCGCGCACTGGTATTCAAGGGAGAAAGTGGCGAGGTGGAAATAAAGCCCCAGGCGGACACCCGTGCTCACTTATTGTGAGGCGACAGCATGCAGGAACTAACCATGGAGCGCAGCATTAGCAGCCG
>CBDTVJ010000231.1:0-6607 GCA_965363655.1 uncultured Halieaceae bacterium
ACGGGAAGATTTCTGATTACGTGGGCACTTTCAATATGCTGGAAGTAGCGAAAGCGTATTCTTAATAGTCAGAGCGCCTACGCGCCATCTGGAGGTGATAAGGCACGCCCGCTTTCGCCTACTAAGGGACATTAGCTTCTTCAATTTTTGGGCAATAAAAAGCCCCGTCATTGCGGGGCTGTCTATTAGGAGTTACGCCTACGCTTTCATGCGCTTCACTGCACCCAGACCAAGCAAGGCTGAACCGAATAGCCAGGCTGCTGCGGGGATTGGAACGGCTGAACTCTCACTCCAAATCACATATACATTACTATCAGGAAAACCAATATTGGTGTCGAACGCGACAAGCCCACCTCCTGAGCCTGTACCTGTATCAACATCATTGTCATCACGATTAAATATCCACTGAATACCCAGGCCGGTGCCACCCTGACTTAGAAACAAGGGGGTGTTTAACTGACAACCACCAGTAGCAAAGCAACCATTAGTCAACTCGGGGGCGCTGTCAAAGGCACCTAGTGGAGAATCAATTAATACCTGATCCAGAAGGGCTAAATTCGCCGCCAAGCCTAAAGTTCCATTATTTTGGAGATTGGAGAAAGGGAAGTCTGAATCCTGATCGCAGCCATTATACAATTCCGCACAAGTTCCATCTTGGAATGAAACGTCGTATAGAACGCCATTTACATCGACTCCTGTTGCTCCAAACAAATCACCACCCTGAATATTCAACACCGCACCGTATGATATTGAACTACAGAAAATTGTGACCAATAAGCAAAGACCGAATAGAGTGTTTTTCATTTTACATGCTCCATTTTTTTTAGTTGATTAGTGTCTCTCTCCACCAACTGGACGCCATCCAGACGGTTCCCTGCTCTCCGCTACCAAAGGTACATACTGAAACAGTTTTTGACAAGTCTGCCAATTACGCCGCAAATATCGGG
Source organism: uncultured Halieaceae bacterium (assembly GCA_965363655.1). GTDB lineage: Bacteria > Pseudomonadota > Gammaproteobacteria > Pseudomonadales > Halieaceae > Marimicrobium. The sequence continues at coordinate 948 of CBDTVJ010000231.1, forward strand.
CAATGCGTCTCGACCAACTGGTAAAGGAGGGTGGTTTCCGGGCGGTGGCGTTCATAGCTAACGGCACTACCAGCCGGGTGGGTATCCTTGCCGGGTGACTCCATACTGGCTCGACTCCCCACGCCTGCATGTTGCAGTCACACAACATGGAGCAATCAGCAAGGGCCTGGAACATCCCAGTCGGGAATCTAGGTGATCAGATCTGGCCGCGCCTATTCGCTACGGCTTCGCTTATGTTACAAAGCTGCCTGTGAGCTAAGGCGTTAATTTCCCTTCATGGCACAAAACGGCCCCTCTGCGGGTGGAATCGGCAGATTCTTAACGACTATAGTGAGGTGATAAGGGAAGTTACCAATGCCCTGGATCAGGGATACGATTACGCCCGCTTTCGCCTAATAGGGGACATTAGCAATCCAGAAAATGTATCGGCTTGCTAACCATAGATGCGTCCCGGCTCTCCAGATAGCTTGCGAGTTATGCCATAATTGTTCATCCACAAAGCTATACTGCTTTTCTCGGCACATAATTCAAGGGGAACAAAAGATATGACCCGACTCACCACTTTGAACATCCCTCTGGCGGCGCTTTGTCTGCTCCTGATCCACGGATGCGGATCGGCACCGACCCGCCTGGACGCAGTCCCTCCCCAGTTGACGGCGCAGGCCGAGATTCCGGGTATGCCGGGGGTCCGTTACGTCGCCGGTGGGGATATGACGGAATTCCTTAAAGTCGTCGTCGAAGGGACGCGCCTTGAACAGGCGTCTCTTGCCAGTCAGGGTCATAGCGGCGCACTGCCGCCAGTGTCCTTCTTGGCGATATCAGGTGGCGGAGATAACGGAGCGTTTACCGCTGGGATGTTGAACGCATGGACTGCAAAAGGTGACCGGCCCGAGTTCAAGCTTGTCACCGGGATCAGCACCGGGGCGCTGATAGCGCCTTTTGCGTTCCTTGGGGCAAAGTATGATGCGACCCTGAAGGAAGTCTATACCACCATCACGCCCGAGGACGTGAGTCAACCTCGCGGCTTACTCTCTGGCGCGCTCAGTGATGCGATGGCAGACAACACGCCGTTATGGCAGCTCACACGTAAATCGGTGAATGAAGCCTTTCTGAAGGAGATTGCCGCCGAGTACGCCAAAGGTCGTTTTCTTTTGGTTGCCACCGCCGACATGGACGCCCGCCGCCCGATTATCTGGGATATGGGTAAGATCGCCAGCTACGGCGGACCCGATGCACTCAACCTTTTCGTTAGTGTCATGATTGCGTCCGCCTCCATTCCGGTGGGTTTCCCCCCAGTTATGATTGACGTGGAAGCCGGTGGTCAGCACTACCAGGAGATGCATGTGGATGGCGGCATCATGGCGCAGGTGTTCGCCTATCCGTCAGGGATTTCCGCCCAGCAAATGACCGCCGCGACTGAAACCCAGCGCGATCGCACTCTTTACGTGATACGCAACGCGCGGCTCGATCCGGACTGGGCGCAGGTAGAGCGGCAGACCATGAGTATTGGCGGGCGGGCTGTGGCATCGCTGATTCACAGCCAGGGTATCGGCGATCTATACCGTATTTATGCAACAGCCGAGCGCGACGACGTGCATTTCAACCTCGCATTCATCCCATCTGACTTCAACGCGCCTCACCCTGAAGAGTTCGATAATGCCTACATGCGTGCGCTATACCAGGTCGGATACGACTCGATGTTTAAGGGCTTCTCCTGGTTAAAGGTCCCGCCCGGATTCCGTGACGATTCAGAGTCAAATTCGAAATGACGCCGCTATTCGGCCCAGCATGGTAGGCAGCACCTTTTGCCTTTTTGAAATACCTGCCTTGCGACCCTAAGGGCCGTTTGGAGGTGTTAAGGGACTAAACCTGGACTCCTGAACGGGCAACGATTTAGGCCGCTTTCGCCTACGAAGGGACGTTAGCTCTGTGGTAATGAAAGTATGGCTCGGTGCATCAACGGCGTGTCCATGAGCGAAACTGACGGAGCTACCCACCCAACGACACCAGGCTATTGGGCGCTACGCATAGTCGGGTGCTCTAAGCGGAAACTGCGCAGTAAGTCGAAGACGTGTATCGAGTTTTCCTGATGGTGTGGGGCAGTACGGCTGAGACCGAGCGTATGCCGGGCCTGGGGTGGGGCGGTTTGGGAGTTCAATTGGAGTAAGTGGAAGATTTCCAGGCGGTTTTCCGGACCGAACTTCCGAACTGGGGCCGAACGGGGCAGGTTAGATATCTGCCTGACCTTCGGCGAGATAACGTCAGTATTTTATACACTTTGAGACCTAAGCCACGCACCGAAATACGTATATAATTGTTTTTAAAGGAATTTTTTAAATGGCATGATATTTGCATACACTAAATGGAAAGACTGTTCATACAGCACACTAGAAGGGATCATCATGTTCAAACGTTTATTCATATTACTTACTATTACCTTCGCGTGCAGCGTTAATGCTGCGCCTGTGTCCTATTCTTACGTCAGCGGCGCTCTTAATATCAGCGACTCAGGCGCGGTACCTGAGGTCACCAATATTACGCTGAACTTCACCGCGGATTTGCTAGGCGATGTAAACGATGACGACATTAGCTCGTTGGTGTCGTCTTGGCAGATCACCGATGGCATCACGCTTACGGGTTCTTTCGAGACAGATTATCGTTTAGATTTTTTGATCGCGAGCACGGACAGCTCTGGCCGCGTCACTGATTTCCGGGCCCGTGTCATCAAGAACAAACTATTCACAGACATAGCCTATGGCGAACATTACTTAATGCAGATGTTTTTTGATCCTGCTGGCGGGACTCGGAGCGTGGAAGCCGATAGTTATTACTGCAAGGCTTTCGTGAACGATTCGTGCAATAGCGGCCAGCGGACCTTTAGCGATTCAGTCACGGGCGGCGCTGTTTCCGAGGTCCCTTTACCTGGCGCTTTCGGTCTATTTTCTCTTAGCCTCGCGGGGCTAGGCTGGTCAAAGCGCAAGAAAGCGTAAACAGAACTCCTAGTGAACTAGCCTGCCCAGTGCAGGCTTTTTTATGCCTGAGATTCGAGGTGACAGCGGCCGTTAACCTGGGGCAAAACCAATCGCCTCGGAGCGGACATTTGGTCTACAATGTTTCCAAGGTCTTTTTGCGACTCACAGCGGACCTCAAGGACGTACGAAGCATAAGCCTGTGCCTATACTGTCTGTGTTAATGCATGCGCAAGCGGCGCGTTACCTTCACGGAGATGCGGCCGCCCTGATAGGGAGATAAGAATGAGCGGATTTGCAGAATATGCAGACTATGATGGCCTTGGTCTGGCCGAACTGGTGCGTAATTCAGATGTGTCAGCGACCGAGTTACTGGATGAGGCTGTGGCGAGGACCGAGCAGCATAATGGCGCGCTGAACGCGGTGACCTACAAACTGTATGACCAGGCACGCGAGGCCATAATCAAGGGCTTGCCCGAAGGTCCGTATACCGGCGTGCCTTTCCTGATCAAGGATCTGCATCTGTTTATGAAGGGCGTGGTCAGCAGTAATGGCAGCAACATGTTTTGCGATAATGTGGCCGATCACGACAGCACTCTGGTAAGCCGTTACCGGGAAGCGGGGCTGGTGATCTTCGGTAAAACCAATTCACCGGAGTGGGGCCTTATGCCCGTGACCGAACCCCGGGCGTTTGGGCCCAGCTGCAACCCCTGGAACACCGATTGCACCCCCGGCGGTTCCAGTGGCGGGGCAGGGGCTGCGGTGGCAGCAGGCATCCTGCCCGTTGCTCATGCTTCCGACGGCGGTGGCTCTATTCGTATTCCGGCCTCCTGCTGCTCATTGGTTGGACTCAAGCCCAGCCGCGGACGCACACCCATGGGCCCCGACAAGGCCGAGGGCTGGGCTGGGCAATCTATCAGCCACGTGGTAAGCCGCACCGTGCGTGATACCGCCGCGATGCTCGACGCCACCTCGGGATCTGAAATCGGCGAAGCCTACACTGCACCTCATTATGCGGGAAGCTTCCTGGACGCTGTCACGCATGCGCCAGGCCCTTTGAAAATAGCCGTGTGCTATGAAAAATGGGGGGATGGCGATTTCAGCGAAGACGTACTGGCCGGGCTGCGTCATACAGCCAACCTACTGGAGACGTTGGGGCATCATGTAGAAGAGGCTCGTCCGGACCCGGAAGTGGAGAGTGCGGGCAGCGCGAGCTTTTCCATTATCACTGCCAACGTCGCCCTGGCGGCCAGACAGCGCGCGGCCGAATTAGGGTGTAGCGTGGACGATCTGCAAATGGAGGACGGTACACGCGTCTTCGTTGAACTTGGCAATGCGGTGAGTGCCGCCGATTATATTGAAGCGATTCAGGGCAATCAGCACGCGGGGCGGTTAATGGGTGAATTTCACCAGCGTTATGACGTGCTGCTGACGCCAACCCTGGCGAGCCCACCTGTGCCGATCGGTTTCATCAGCGAAGCGCCCCAGGAGGACTACTTGGCCCGGCTTTTCGGCTTTTTGGGTGACACTGGCATTTTCAACCAGACAGGCCAGCCATCGATGTCGCTGCCGCTGCACTGGAGCAAGGACAATCTGCCCGTAGGGATGATGTTCACGTCCGCCTATGGCGAAGACGCCAGGTTGTTGCAGCTTGCGGGGCAGTTAGAGGAGGCACAGCCCTGGTGGGATCGGCGTCCACCGTTGTAATGGGTAAATGCGAAACCTATTCGCATTGAATAAGAACGTCGCTCCGTAGTTTTCCTTCAACCGTAGCCAGGATATAAAGGGGTACAGTAGTAGCCATCCAAACCGACGCTACCTTTTACACATCAAGCAATTCATTCGTCTACTTGGACCACTTTCGCCTACGAGCGGTAATAGAGCTGACCCGGATTTCAGCGTGATATCGCAACCGGTGATCAACAGAAAGCGCCTAAACACAGGCATACCAGTGTGCTAAAGTCTTTAAAAAGATCCCATATCATTGAGACAATTGATACTCAGGATCACTATCAAATGTCTTAGGGAATGTGATCAACACAAAATAGTGGGAGGCGCTGTGCCAAAACCAAAGCTAAGAGCCCTGCTAATCATCCTCATAGCTGGGCTTGCGTCAGCGCAAGCTTACAAATGGGTTGATGAGCAAGGCGGGGTACATTTTGGTGATAGACCTCCTGAGGTAGCGAAGTCTGAGGAAATCGTACTGCCTGAGGGTCAACGGTCAAGATCATTAGAAGGGCGTGTTGTTGATGATAAATACCTAACGTGGGATGGAACAGTCCGAATTAGGCTTCCTTTTCTTGCTCAACCGGGTGCAAAAATAGAAGCCGGACAGGTAAATAAAAAAAGATCTTCTCTCTTTATGTTCGACGATTTTGGTGCTATCTATATAGTACTTATCACTGTTAACGATAACCCGCTATTAGCCTTTGAAGACATTGTTAAAGAATTCCAGCCACGATTTGAATTATTGGATAGACAGGTCCTCATTACAGAGCGCGGCAAAGAACTACGTCTAGTGCAATACCGGAAAGGTGGCAGTCACCTCACATCTGATACTTATGAGGGCGGCAAAAAAATAGAAAGTGCCCAGCTAGATTTGATAGAAGCAACCGCTATCTTTTTAGCAGGTGCTAATAAAGATATTATTGAAGTGACTGCCGGCGAGACACCTTTAAGTGTTCAAACCGA
>CBDTVJ010000232.1:0-6606 GCA_965363655.1 uncultured Halieaceae bacterium
TTTACCTGGATCGTGATATATCTGCCGCCATAGTAGATTTCAGCGAAATCATGGAGGTACCGCTGGCGATGGAGGCGTTATACCTGGGTCACGATGGGCATGGCAGGCAGAAGGCTTACCAGGACTACTTTGGCTGCGATGTTTTTTTCTCCGCCGAAGTCAGTAAGTTAGTCTTTACTTCCGATCTGCTGGACGGCCCGCTACCCCAGAGCGATCCGGAATCTTCCCGGCACTTTCAACAGCAGTGCCAGTTACTGATCGCCCAACTGACGACACAGGGCCACTTCGTCGACGATGTCCGTATGTTGATACTGTCCCGTCCCGGTTTTTTTCCAGATATCGATTACGTGTCGGAAAAGCTGGCTATGTCCACCCGTACCCTGCGACGTCGTCTGAAGGAAGAGGGCAGTACTTACCGACAAATTATGGATGAAATTCGCTTCGGACTGGCCAGGGAGTACCTGGCCAAGACCCGCTTACCAATGGATGAGATATCCGTGCTGTTGGGCTACACAGAAATGGGCAACTTCAGCCATGCCTTCCGCCGCTGGAGTGGTCAGTCTCCGCGGAATTGGCGGCAGGAGAGCGGGGTAAAAGACTAGCCCTCGCCACACTCATGGGGCAGGCTAAGCCGTTCCTCAATGTGGCTGCTCAGATATTGACGGTCAATTGTTCAAAAACCCGTGGGGCTGCCGCTGACTGCAATAGGCTTTGGGTATCCCATGTGGCCCATTCCGCGATGATTTTTCCATCACTATCGTGGTGGGTGATAGTGATGCCGTCGATCGTTAGTTGTTCGCCGGTTGCAGCATCCTGCCTGGTATCGCCCGCGGCATCCGTAACCGTGCTGACCCAACGGGTAACTACTTTTTCTCCAGAGGAAAACTGGTCCTCTATACGGAAGCTCATATCGAGAAAAACCCCCTTGTAAACCGCGATAAAATTCATGTACTCGTCTCGTCCCCGCACGGCGCCAAACTGCGGCATGGGGTATGACAATGAATCCTCGGCCATGAGCTCCTGTAATAAGGCCAGGTTACCCTGTGTCCAAACCTCCTCGAGTAAGCGGCGAACGGTCTGCATATTCTGTTCTGACATAAGTGCAATCTCCATTGGAGCCAGCGACAATACCGCAACCCTGGCTTTAACATTACAATGCTTCGCATTGGTTAGCCTAGATGAGACGAGGCCAATTCGCCAGTGTTCCTATAAAATATCGTGCGGCTGTGACAATGGCGATGGATAGTTCGCCATACGGATGCTATACATAAAACTGAATACCATCACCATAGTTATCACCATGCCATGGCCTCTGCGGATACCATGACCAATAAACTGGAGATAAATGACAATGACGACCAATGCGCCCGAATACTTTACGGACCTGGAGCAGTGTGTGGAGGCACTGATACAGAAAGTAGGTAAAAAAGTTGTCATTGCCGGCGGATTCGGCCGGCCGGCTCATATCTTCAACGAGCTTTTCAGGCGAGCTGTAGAAGATCCCACTATTCAGTTAACGATGATTACCGGGGCCTCCTTTGCCCGACCAAGGGGCAGCAGCGATCTTGAAAAGCGCTTCCTGGATCCCTTTGTGGACCGGGTGTTCGGGAATCTTCCGGAGCTGGCATACGTTCAACCCTATATGCAAGGCAAACTGCCAGAGAATATCGAGGTGGTCGAGGTCTTTCTTCAGGCTGGCGCTTTCCTGGGCAATAAACATGCCCAACAGAATTATGTCTATAGCAACTTCACACACTGGTTGAGGGACATGATTGAGCAGGGCTGTAACGTTTTCAGTCAGATGACTTGTAAGCAGGTGATTGATGGCCAGCTGGTTTACAGCATGAGCGGCGATGCCTATGCACTGGATATATTGCCTCGCCTGCAGGAGCTGAGGGACCAGGGCAAGCAGGTGGCGGTTGTGGGCCAGGTTAATGACGAGCTTCCCTTCATGTACAACGACGCGATCGTGCCGCCGGAGACCTATGATTTCATTCTTGAAGACAAAAAGTACAACCATACCTTGCTAGGGCCACCCTCGCCGCCAGTCGAAGCCACGGACTACATGATCGGTTTGATTGCGAGCAGCCTCCTGCCTGACGGCGGTACACTGCAAATTGGTATTGGCTCCCTGGGCGATGCTATAACCTATGGATGCATCCTCCGTGAAGAACACAACGAGCGCTATAAGGCGGTGTTGGCTGAAATGGGTGTCATCGACAAGTTTGGTGACATCATCGATAAAGTGGGTGGCACCGGTACCTTTGAAGACGGACTATATGGCTCCACTGAAATGTTTGCCGATGGTTTCCGTCACCTCTATAACCATAAGATACTGAAGCGCGCGGTATACGACGATGCTGCTTTACAGCGGCTGATCAACGCAAAAAAGATTGGCTCCAGCGTGACGCCCGACGCGCTTGACCTGTTGGTCGAGGAGGGCATAGTGTCCGCCAGACTTGGCCAGCGCGACCTCGATTTTCTGCAAAAATATGGCTTTTTCAAAGATACTATCACCTTGGACGACGGTGTGCTGCGCGGGGCTGGCGATATCGAGATCAACGCGGATCTGGCAGACGCAAACGCCGCCAAACAAATTGCCCAGCATTGCCTGGGTGATACGCTCAAAGGTGGCATCGTGCTGCATGCCGGTTTCTTCCTCGGGCCGCAGGCAATGTACCAGCAGCTCAGGAGTATGCCTGAGGTCGAAGTCAAGAAAATCTGTATGACCGATATCGCCTATGTAAACCAGCTCTATGGCTGTGAAGAGATCGCGCGTTTACAGCGGACGAAAGCGCGCTTTATCAATACCACGGTAATGGTGTCTCTGCTCGGGGCAGCCTGTTCTGATGGCCTGGAAGACGGGCGTAAGATCAGTGGTGTTGGCGGGCAATATAATTTCGTGGCTATGGCCCACGCATTGGACGATGCCCGGTCGGTGTTGATGTGCCGCAGTACTCGCACCAAGGGTGAGCAGGTCTCATCCAATATAGTCTGGAATTACGGGCATATCACTATTCCAGCTCATCTACGTGACATGGTCATTACCGAATACGGCGTTGCCATGCTGCGCGGTCAGCGGGAAAAAGACGTGATCGCGCGCCTTCTTAACATTGCCGATTCACGCTTCCAGGAGGAGTTATTACAACAGGCCAAACAAGCGGGAAAAATTGCACAGGACTATGAAATTCCACAGCAGTACCGTAACAACACTCCCGAGCGACTGAACCAGATTGTAGCCCGCTTGCGGCCGGAAGGCCTGTTTCCAAAATTCCCCTTTGGCACCGATTTTACGCCTGAGGAGGAGGTGCTTGCCGACGTCCTGCAGAGCCTGAAGGTGAAAATGGGTTCCCGGCGCACACTGTTCAAGACGCTGGCCGGGGCAGTGGGGTCCGGCTCTTCCCTGTCAGAAGCAGCCGTCCCTTACCTTGCCAGAATGGGGCTGGATAATCCGAGAGACCTTAAAGAGACCGCGATTCAGAAGCTTATAATCTCCGAATTAAAAGATTTAGGATACATTTGATCGAGTGCGATTTTTGCGGGCATAGCGTGGGATCCGAACTGGGAGAAGGCTGTTGACCCGGTGCTACTATTGAGTGAGGATGTTCAGGCGAGATTGCCTGCTATTCAGCTGCCGCTGGCAGCTTAATTACCAACATTGAGTAACGTCAAATGACCAGATTTTTGTCACAACTGCTTTTGTTATCAACGGTTGTATCCATTAGCAGTATTGCCATGGCGGACGACGCAGCGACGCTTCTTACCGACATGGCCAAAAAAATATCGTCCACCAATACATTCAGTGTCACACTGCTAATTCGTTATGATGCCTTGCAGGAATCTGGCCAGTTCATTGAGTTCAGTGAGCGCCGCGAGATGATATTGCGCCGCCCGGAGGGTTTACGTGTTGATGTGAGGCACAGTGATGGCGATGAGGGCGGCTTGGTCATTAATAGCAACACAATTACCCAGTTCAACTTGAGTGAGGCCGTTTACTCACAGCTTGATCGCAGCGGCAACGTCGATGCGGGCATCCGCTATGCTGTGGCCAAATTGGGTATTCGCTTTCCCCTTGCGCGTCTTCTGGTTACCAGCCTTCCTGAGGAGATGGCAAAAAGGGTGACTCGTGTTGACTTCGTTGAAAGTGTCCAGCTTGGTGATGTTCCTCTTGAGCATATAGCTGCTGTTGGTCCCGAGGTCGATTCCCAGTTTTGGATCAGGGAAGACAAATTGCCGGCGAGAATTGTACTGACTTATAAGAACTCTCCTGGGCAGCCGCGCTTCAGTGCAGATTTTATTGACTGGAATTTGGCCCCCGAGCTTGGCCCGGAGACATTTCAATATGTCGCCCCGCCTGGCGCTGAGAGAATTCCAGTGCTGATACGGAATACTCCATCCGACGGGGGGATTGCACAATGAAAATACGCTGGTTATTGACACTGGTTTGTGCTTCTTCACTTATAGTGCCCTTTATAGCACCCGACGCTGATGCGCGGGGTGGCAGGGGGGGCGGATTTTCTCGTGGCGGCGCAGCCAGTAGTGGCGGGTTTTCTGGCGGGGCTGGCAGAGCGAACAGGCAAGCTGGCAGCCGGGAAGCTAACAGGCAGGCCGGTTCAGCACAACATCAGGAAAAAAGGCAGGATTGGAACAACGATAACCGCGAAGACAGGCAGGACTGGAAGGACAATAACCGTGAAGACCGGCAGGACTTTATCGATGATGAACGTGATGACAACTGGGATCACCACCATAACGATTGGGATAATGGTGACTTTGCAGCAGGTGTCGTCGTGGGCGGAGTCATGGTCGGTGCCGCCGCCGCTTCACGTAGTGTCAATCAGGTCACCTATGTGACGACGCTGCCTTGCCAGGCAACCGCAGTAAGTGTGGACGGGGTTTCGTACTACAAGTGCTCATCTACCTGGTACCAAAGGGGGTATGCGGGCAGTCAGGTGACATATATTCAAGTAGCGGCGCCACCTGGGTTCTAGGGCTTTCTTGGTATCGATAATATGAGTTGGGACTTATGAGCACGCCCACCGTCTTAAAAGACTATCTACTGCCTGGCCAGTTTGTCGACAGCGAACACGCGGCCATTGTTGAGAAGTCACAGTCCCTTATCGACGAGCAGGCAAGTCCTGTAGAAAATGCCGTTGCTCTGTTTTACATGGTGCGGGACCTTGTTCGTTACAACCCCTATGCCCTGTCTTCGGATCGTGAGTCATTCAAAGCCAGTGCGACCCTGCAGGCAGGGGAGGGCTGGTGTGTGCCCAAGGCGATTTTGTTAGCCGCGCTTTGTCGTGCGGCGGGGATTCCTGCACAGCTCGGCTTTGCCGATGTCCGCAACCATCTTTCTACTGAGCGTTTACGCCAGACAATGCAGACCGATGTGTTCTACTTTCATGGCTATACTTCAATTTTTCTCAACGAAAAGTGGATCAAGGCCACACCGGCATTCAACATCGAGTTATGCCAGAAATTCGGCTTGCGGCCGCTGGAGTTCGATGGCCTCCAAGACAGCCTCTATCATGAGTTCGATGTTGCAGGTAACAAACACATGGAGTATCTCCACGATCGAGGGGAGTATCTCGACCTGCCTTTCGATGAGATGGCTGCTGTATTTCATCAGTACTATCCCGGTCTCTTTGGCGATAGTGCAGAGGACAAAAATAGTCTGCCTGACGCGGCGAGCTGGTCCGATGATGTTGACCGGGAGCTTGGCCTGATCTGAAAATATAATCAGCTGCCCTGGAGCCGGTGTGACTGCATCGATAGGAGCACGAACGTTGCTACCGTGGTTCAGCAATAAACACTGGAATCTTGCGGCTGGTTTTTGCCTGATATTCATCATAGGGCGGATAAGCGGCCACACTCGCTGCCCATAGCGTTGTCCGCTCCTGCTCATCGCTCACTTCCCGGACGCGCATATCGAACACCTGCGTGCCGCCGCTACTTTCATACAGTTCCACTTGTTCGCGTACCCAGTCCAGCGCCGGGGGAATATAGTCAGCCATCAGAATACCTCTTTGGGTCCTTCACATTCGGGTAGAGCAACCTTACAGGTTGATACTTGAGCGGTAAACAGCGAGGTATGGTATTTCGATTAGAGAGCTTCCTGCACCGGACTGATTGCTGTGGACGGGGTATCCACGATCACCTATGCTCATAGACATAATTCCGAAAAAAAGGCTGCACGCCGTGACTCTTCTCAACTACCTACCGATCGCTCTGGCTCTCAGTTTCTCCACCAGTTTGCCGCTGCTCGCGTCTGACGTAATGCCTGACAAGGACAAAATCGCCACCAACAAGAAAAACATCGTCCAGGGTATCGGGCAGAGCGACTATTCCCCCTATGCCGGACGCGACTTTCCCACGCAGGTCTTCTGGGGTGACACGCACCTGCACACCGCTGTGTCGGTAGATGCCGGAACCATGAATCGGGTGGGCCAGGAAGACGCGTTCCGTTTTGCACGGGGCGAGGAGGTGACTACCACCCACGGTCTTCGTGCTCGGCTGTCGCGGCCACTTGATTTTCTGGTGCTGACCGACCACGCGGAGATGTACGGCCTGATGCCGCAGCTCCTTTCCGGCGACCCTGATATTCTC
>CBDTVJ010000233.1:0-6593 GCA_965363655.1 uncultured Halieaceae bacterium
CTTCCGATCTTATGCTGGATGCGATCAGGTCCCAGGACTTTGCCATTGTGCGCAGCATGGTCTTTATCGGCTCCATCCTCTACATCGTGGGTTTGATTCTCACCGACATTTCCTATACCTGGGCAGATCCCAGGGTGCGGTTGAGTTGAGGAGCAGCGCCTGATGAAACCGCTGCTGCTGTGGTCCGACGTGCTGGTGTATCTGCTGGTGATTGCCCTGACCCTGTTTTTTTACCGGCTGCGTCGCGACCCCCAGACACGGCAGCGCTGGGGGCAGGTGTTTGGCACGCGTCTGGGCATGGTCACTTTTACGGTCATTATGGCGTATGTGGGTATCGCCTTGCTCGATTCCCTGCATTTTCGTAAGGCCCTGGAGGCGGCGGCGGGCGTGAACAGCACTGAAATTTTTTATGACAACAAAGTGACCAGTGTGCTCGACGTGATGCTGGGCGGTATGGGTGATCGATTTGAGCGTACCTACTCGGCGCCGTTCGCCCTGCAGTCTTTCGAGAAGAAGAACATGAAGGATGAGCAGGGCAGGGCGTTCCGGGATTTTCCGCCACTGGAACACGCGGGCCAGCACCTGGCGAACCCCGCCGACAAGTGGCCCGATGTACTGGCCCGCTCGGGGCAGGCGCTACTCTGGGGATTGTTGCTGACCGCTATCGTGGTGGGCCTGCAGTGGGCGCTGCTGCGCGGCAGCCCCCATCCCTGGTATGCCTCCTGGGGCGTCCAGGGGGTGATCATCTGCCTGGGAGTGTGGCTGGTCATCATCAGCCGCCACTACCACGTGCTGGGCACTGACCTGGGCGGCACTGATGTGGCTTACCAGAGTATCAAGGGAGTGCGTACCGGGGTGTTACTGGGAACCCTGTCGACGCTGATCATGCTACCTATCGCTGTCACCCTGGGGGTGATGGCCGGTTATTTCAAAGGCTGGGTGGATGACGTGGTGCAGTACCTGTACACCACGCTGAGTTCCATCCCCGGTATTTTGTTGATCGCGGCCTCGGTGCTTTTGTTCCAGGTCTATATCGACCTCAACCCTGATTCCTTCTCTATCGGTTTGGAAAAAGCAGACGCACGCTTCATCGCCCTGTGTTTTATTCTCGGGGTCACCAGTTGGTCTTCCCTGTGCCGGCTCATACGTGCGGAGACACTGAAGCTGAGCCAGCTGGATTATGTGCAGGCCGCACACGCCTTTGGTGTCAGCAATACGCGTATTCTCACCCGGCACATACTGCCCAATGTGGTGCACATTATTCTCATCACCTTCGTGCTGGATTTCAGCGCCCTGGTATTGGCGGAAGCGGTACTGTCCTACATTGGTGTGGGTATTGATCCGTCCATGGGCAGCTGGGGCAATATGATCAACGGCGCGCGCTCTGAACTGTCCCGGGAGCCCGCCGTATGGTGGACACTCAGCGGTGCTTTCCTGTTTATGTTCGCCCTGGTGCTGGCCGCCAACCTCTTTTCAGACCTGGTACGTGATGCCTTTGATCCGCGTACCGCTAGCGGGAGGTCCAATACATGACGGACACTGCTGCAGTGCGCATGAGGGTCAGGGACCTGAGGGTCGAGGTCACCGCAGGCGAGGAGTCAATCCTGCGAGGGGTGAGCTTTGAGTTGAAGGCCGGTGAGGTTTTCGCCCTGGTCGGTGAGTCCGGCAGCGGCAAGTCGGTGACCTCCCTGGCGGCCATGCGCCTGCTGCCCGAAGCCTTGAAAATTACCGCAGGCGCCGTTGATGTTGCCGGGCAGGACCTGTTCGATCTGCCTGAGGCCGACATGCGGTCCGTGCGCGGCCGGCGGGTGGCTATGATCTTCCAGAACGCCATGAGCGCCCTCAACCCGGTGCAGTCCACGGGGCAACAAGTGGCTGAAACCCTGCGTTTACACACCGCCCTGTCGGGCCAGGCCCTGCGACAGCGGGTAGTGCAATTATTTGCAGAGGTGGGCATACCGGACCCTGAACAGCGTTACAGCTTTTTCCCGCACCAGTTATCGGGCGGACAGCAGCAGCGGGTGATGATCGCCATGGCGCTGGCCTGTGAACCGGACATACTGATCGCCGATGAACCCACCACCGCCCTGGACGTCACCATCCAGGAGCAGGTACTGGAGCTGATTCGCGGCCTGACACACTCGCGGCAACTGGCAGTGCTGCTGATCACGCACGACATGGGTGTGGTCAGGAATATCGCCGATGAAGTGGCGGTGATGTACCAGGGTAAAATCATTGAGCAGGCTCCGGTGGAGCAATTTTTTCACGATCCTCAGGAGGCCTACAGCCGCCGCCTGATTGATGCGCTGCCGGATCTGCGCCACTTTCGAGAAGCCGTGCGGGATGATGTGTTACTGCAGCTTGAAGATGTGAAAGTCCACTTCCCCATTCGCAAGGGAGTACTGCAGCGTGTGGTGGATTACACGCGTGCTGTGGATGGCGTATCCCTGAGCATTGGCCGGGGTGAAACCTATGCGCTGGTGGGAGAGTCGGGCAGCGGCAAGTCGACCCTGGGTCGCGCTATTCTCAATCTTGAAGCGATAGCCGCCGGTCGTATCTGCTTTGCGGGCAAGCCCATTCATACCCTGGGGCGGCGCGAGATGCTGCCTTTGCGCAAGAAAATCCAGGTGATATTCCAGAACCCTTTCTCCTCGATGAACCCGCGCATGACGGTTGGGCAAATTATCAGCGAGGGTATGGACAGCCTCGGCATGGGCCTGTCGGCGGCGCAACGCGACGAGCGCGTGGCACAATTGTTACTGCGCGTGCAACTGGGCCCTGAATTCATCCAGCGCTACCCCCACGAGTTTTCCGGGGGGCAACTGCAGAGAATCGCTATAGCGCGGGCGCTGGCGGTGGAGCCGGAATTGATCGTCTGTGACGAACCTACCAGCGCCCTGGACGTGTCGATTCGCGCCGAGGTACTGGAGTTGCTGCAGCAGTTGCAGCGTGAGTCCGGGGTGTCCTATCTGTTTATCACCCACGACCTGTCTATCGTGCCGGGCTTGGCTCACCGGGTTGGCGTTATGCAAATGGGCAAGCTGGTGGAGCAGGGCAGCGCCGAACAGATACTGACCCGTCCACAGCATCCTTACACCCGGGCGCTGCTGAAATCTGTACCGCGAATAGATGGCGCGTAGCCAATATTTGATGCTTGATCTATGCTTGGGCTGTGGCATCGCACGAATGCTGCAATAGTCAAAGGAGGAACGGCACAGTGGACGAACCCGACACCCAGGTTGTGGAACAACTGCGCCAGTTATTGGGCGACAGTGGTGTGCGCCTTCAAGCTGACGATGTAATGCCCGAGGTGGTGGTCAAGCCCGGTTCCACCGCAGAAGTGTCAGAAATCCTCAAAATTTGCCACGCCGCCGATCAGGCCCTGGTGCCCCTGGGGGGCAAAACCGGTCTGGCCAGCGGGCATTTTCGTACCGGCAGTGAAATCGGCATCTCGCTGGAGCGCATGCATGCTATCGAGGAAATCGACCCCCTCAATCGCACCATGACCGTACAGGCCGGTTGTATCCTGCAGGTCGCGGTAGAAGCGGCAGGGGAGGAGGGCCTGTTACTGCCGCTGGATTTTGGCGCACGCGGCTCGGCCACCATTGGTGGCACTGTGGCGACCAATGCCGGTGGCAATATGGTGATTCGCTACGGCATGATGCGCGAAATGGTACTCGGGCTGGAGGTGGTGCTGGCCGACGGTACGATCATTACCAGCCTCAACAAAATGATTAAAAACAATACTGGCTATGACCTTAAACAATGGTTTATTGGTGCCGAAGGCACCCTGGGCGTCATCACGCGGGTGGTCCTGCGCCTGCGTCCCGAGCCCAAAAGCCAGAACACGGCCCTGCTGGCGGTGGACGACTTCTCCTCTGTGGCCAAGCTGCTGCATTGGCTGGATGGCAATACCGCAGGCACCCTGTCGGCGTTTGAAGTGATGTGGCCGGAGTTCTATGAGTTCATTACGCGTGAGGACAGCGTGCATACAGCGCCACTGCCCCACGGCAGCGCATTCTATGTGCTGGTGGAAACGCTGGGCTCTGACCCACAGGCGGATGCGGAAAGTTTTGAAAACGTGCTGGGCGGGGCCATGGAACAGGGCCTGGTAGCCGACGCGGTGCTGACCCGGTCGCAAGCCGAGCGCAATGCCATCTGGGAAATTCGCGACGATGTGCTGGAGTTTTTCAAATTGGGCCCGATCATACCCTTCGATGTCAGCGTGACTCTCGACAAGGTGGAGTCATTCGTCAGCGATATCCGTTCTGGCGTAAAGCAATTGAATGATCCAATTTGTATTGTCTTCGGCCACCTGGGAGACAGTAACCTGCACGTTCTTCTCGGCAACAGCGATGCCGGTGATTTTGATTACCAGGCGCTGGAGTCTCTGCTGTACGATACTGTGGAGCGTTACCAGGGTTCAGTGTCAGCTGAGCACGGCGTTGGTTTAAGCAAGCGTGAGCAACTGCCGCGCAGTCGCAGTGCAGCTGAGTTGCAGCTGATGGTGCGTATGAAAAAAATGCTGGACCCGAAAAATATACTAAACCCCAACAAGTTATTCGCGGCGGAGAAAATTTCCGCCGCCTGAGCACTGATGTCACGACCTACTGGAGTACCCACATGAACGGCGCAGAAAGTTTACTCACCACCCTGATCAACAATGACATCACGGTGTGTTTCACCAACCCGGGCACCTCCGAAATGCACTTCGTTGCGGCCCTGGATGAGGTAGAGGGTATGCGCTGCGTGCTGTGCCTGTTCGAGGGTGTGCTCAGCGGTGCCGCCGACGGTTATGCCCGCATGGCAGGCAAGCCGGCTTCCACGTTACTGCACCTGGGTCCCGGATTGGGCAATGCACTGGCCAATACCCATAACGCCAAGAAGGGCCACATTCCCGTGGTCAATATCGTGGGAGATCACGCCACCTACCACCTGCAATACGATGCGCCCCTGACGGCTGATATAGAGGGCATAGCGGGCCCGGTATCGCACTGGGTGCACACTTCCGGCGCGCCGGGAGATATTGCCCGGGATGCTGCTGAAGCTGTGCGCCAGGCGGGGATTGGGCAGGTTGCCACTTTGATGCTGCCGGCGGATGTGTCCTGGAGCGACAACCCCAATGGCGCCGAGGCTGCGGTGGTCATTGCGCCGCCTGCGCCGGTGGCGGACAGCCGCATTGCTGAAGCAGCGGCCCTGTTGCAATCGGACAAGAACTGTATGGTCATGATAGGCGGCCGGGAGGTAAGCAAGGAAAGGGGGCTGCTGCTCAGCCGCATCGGCAAGGCCTGTGGTGCCCGCGTCAGTACCGACACCTTTCCCGCTCGCCTGGCCCGGGGAGCGGGTTGCGGCGTACTGGAACGTTTACCCTACCTGGCGGAAATGGCGATCGACCACATCAAGGAACTGGATCACCTGATACTGATTGGTGCCAAGCCCCCGGTGTCATTTTTTGCCTATCCCAATGTGCCCAGCCTGATGGCGCCGCAAGACTGCGATGAATTTGCCCTGGCCGGCCCCAATGATGACATCGACCAGGTGCTACAGGCTCTGGTGGAGCAGCTGGATGCCAGCGGGGTAGATGCCGATGTGTATCCGCTGCAAGTGCCCGAGGCGCCCACCGGTGACCTGGACGTCAACACGGCGGCCCAGTCCATCGCGCATTTCCTGCCCGACAATGCCGTGGTGGTGGACGAGGCCAATACCAGTGGCCTGGTCATGTTTCCCCTTACGGCTAACAGCCGACCCCACGACTGGTTGAATCTCACCGGCGGCAGTATCGGCTGGGGCCTGCCCGCCGCCGTAGGGGCCGCCATTGCCTGTCCCGAGCGCAAGGTGCTGTGCCTGGAGGGCGATGGCAGCGCCATGTATACCATCCAGTCCCTGTGGACAATGGCCAGGGAGAAGCTGGATGTAACAGTGGTCATTTTCAATAACCGTAAATACAGCATCCTGGAGCTGGAATTCGGCCGTACCGGGGCCCGCGGCGGAACCCCCGGACCGAAGGCAGCCAGTACCCTGAATATCGGCAATCCTGATCTGGATTTTGTGTCGATTGCGCGGGGCATGGGGGTAGTGGCAGAACGTGCCAGCACTGCTGAGGAATTCAACGAGCAACTGGCGGCGGCGCTGGCCGCACCGGGTCCGCGACTGATCGATGCCATAGTGCCCACGATCTTTTGATATCCGGGGTTTTAATCCCGGGTTGCAATCCCCGCACAACAAGCCTCAAAGCCGATGAAAATTCGGCGCAACTACAGTAGAATAGCCGCCTTTTTATGACCCGGGCGCTGGCATTGCTGGCGCGCCATCGAATTAAATCCAGAGAATCATGCTATGAAAAACTACAAAATTGCGCTGCTGGCGGGAGATGGTATCGGCCCCGAAATCATGCAGGAGGCCATCAAGGTCTTCAATGTCATCGAAGAGCGCAACGACGTCACCTTTACCCTGAATCATGCGGACTTCGGTGCCGCTGCCTATTTCAAGTGCGGGCACCCCTTCCCGGAGGAGACCAAGGCGATTTGTGATGAGGCCGATGCCATTCTCAAAGGCCCCATTGGCCTCAGCCATGAGGAGTCCAAGAAGATTCC
>CBDTVJ010000234.1:0-6566 GCA_965363655.1 uncultured Halieaceae bacterium
CAGCATCAGGCGAGAGACAGTGCCGGAGAAAATGATGCCACCTTTGACGACCGCCAACCTATCAATCACACCCACACCATAGATCTGGTAGGCATCACGGCCGGATAGCTCGGTGTCACGCCCGTCGGCGTACTCGGCCTTGTCCTTGTATTTGAGCAGGTTGAGCATGTAGATGGGCTGGTCATCGCCCGGCGCGAGAAAGCCGGTAATCTGTTCTTCGTTGGGCTCAAGGGCGTTGTGGTATTCCATGGGTGTTCCTCTCTATCAATTGTGGTGCCCTTAGCCAGGGGCCGCTGTCAGCGCAAGAGCGGCCGAAAGGTCTATGACAGGCGAAAGGTCGCAAATCGACTCTGAAGGGCCATTCCCATGAAAACCCAGATTTCGTTTATCTATATACTGCGGCTCTATAGATAGCTGTTAACGTGCCTAGATGAGCTTCGAAGAAATCCTATTCCTGATCCCATTTTCTGCCATAGGTTTGACGTTTCTCGCCTTCCCGGCAGGGTGGGCCAATTTAATGAAAGCGTGGTACAAGCAAGACAAAGCGCCAAGGAACTCGTATATCCCGAATTGATGCAGATCATCTGATCTCGCGCCGCATTCTGATAACCTTAGACATTACCAGTCGCATCATAACACCTAGGCTGACTGGAATAGCTAGAATTTACGGAGGAAATACCAATGAAGAAATCACGCCTATTGGGTGCAATGTGCGCCTGCTTGTCTGCATTCTGTCTCTCCACTTCAACACATGCTACTCCTGTATTGTATTTTGATTTTACCAATGATGGTGTACTAGATGCTGGGACAACAGTGGATTTAGGCGATAGTGTTATCGTGGACCTTTATATATCTGGCATTGACAGTACGCATGGAGGCCTTGTTGGCTGGGGAAGTGAAATTGGTTTTAACAATACCCTCCTCAGCGCCACCTCATTTAGTATTGATCCGGTATGGTCGTTTCCATATATTAGCAATAATATTAATAACTCCGGGGGCACGGTTGAACTAGGTGCAGGAAGTTTTTTTTCTCCAAGCCTGACCGGCACCATAAAACTTGCGGAGATCACTTTCGATACTATAGATAGTGGACTTGCTTCGTTGTCGACTAGTGAAATATTTGCGAGCCAACCAAGCTTTGACGCTTTTGTAGGTGCAGATGGACATGTTTATGACGATGAGATCAGCTACATGTCGGCTGGTATCGAGATCACTGCGGTTCCGATCCCGGCTGCGGTGTGGCTTTTCAGCTCGGGTCTATTAGGGCTGCTTGGAATTTCAAGGCAGAAGAAAGCTTCGTAACAGCTTCACTTGCAGACGGCCCTTCAGGGCCGTTTGATTATGGGGCTGAATGTATTGCGCCGGTTGAGCGGTTCTTCAGCAGCCTGAAGCGAGAATGGACAGGTGACCAACTGACCGAACACGGCAGGCAGCGATTGCCGATGTGCGGGAGTATGTGGCGGTGTACTACAACTCAAAGCGTCTGCATTCCACGCTCGGTTACAAGACACCACTGGATTTCGAAAAGGACCTTAGCAAGGTGTCCGGAATATGTTGACCGCTACATTGTTTCAAGGCGCGTGGTAACAGGAGGGGCGTGAGTACAGTTTTCGTGCCAGTAACGCTAGCGGTCCAATGCCACTAAAGTCAACAAAATCAACACGTACGAGGTTTTTGGTAGGCACAGGTCTGCTGGGAACTGCCTCTCAATGCGGCCTGTTGCGCTATGTTTTACGTTTTGGTGTGAGTTTTGTAAAAAAGTGATTTCTTTTAAATCAAAGACCTAGGCGATTTTGGTGGCCGCTTTTACATGAATCTTGGCCGGGGGCCTTTTGCGCTTACTGGTCCTGCGCTGCTGCTTCTGGGAAACTTTGCGGATATTCTTGCGGGCGACCAGATCGGCCAGGGTTATATTCTGCAGGAAATCCCTGACCTGATTGGACAGATCCGTCCACAGGTGATGGGTCAGGCAGATTTTGCCTTCCTGGCAATCACCGGCGCCCCGGAAGCGGGTTGCGTCGGTGTCCTCATTCACCGCGGCGATGACCTCGGCAACGTTGATCTTGTCGGCGCTACGACCGAGGTTGTAGCCGCCGCCCGGCCCTCTCACGCTGGTGACCAGATTGCGACGACGCAGCTGCGCGAACAGTTGTTCCAGGTAAGACAGCGAAATGCCCTGCCGGGAGGATATCTCGGCCAGGCGAATGGGACCCTCGTCGTGACGGAGCGCCAGGTCCAGCATGGCGGTTACTGCGTATCGTCCTTTTGTGGTCAGACGCATGGCTTTCTCCAGGAAATTTCCACTACTTTTCCCAAGGTTATAGCCCTGCCATAACCAAGCAAAGTGGTCAATTATAAACCTGGCCATTTTACTAGGTTATTGCCCCGTTCGCAGCCAATCGTAATACCACGAGTACGTGTCTCGCTTAACAATAGTAGCTTGGTTGTAAAAATCACTGACAATGGGTAGATGTCACTGACGTGGTGAAAGCGGTAGTAGCTTGTGACTGAGAGCCGAAAACGCTGTCGAGTTCAGGACCGCCGGGATTAGACAGCGGTCGCTCAGAATTAGTGTCGCGAAGTGCGGCTAACGAATCAGTATTTCTGGCTGCCATTACAAATCACTGGGGCCGTTCGTGGCACCTTTGAGCCTGTCGCTCGACCAGATTTACTCAGTCGCCAGGGGCCGCTTTCGAGCGGATAGCTGCCGGTCGAGGTATCACATACGAACCGGCTCATAACGACTCTTTGCGGTCATTAGCTCGTCAGCGTTTACGGCTCAATCCCACGTCGCAGCTACTACCGCTGTCACCACACAGTGGTCGTTCCAGCTGTCCCGGTTTTAGCTATTTGAACGGCTCTTGTGGGCCAAGTATAGGGTCATTCACTAACCTCGCCCTTGAGTCACGGTGGAGTGGTTCCACTGGGCCATGGTTGTCATTGACCAGCAGCGACTCTCCAATAACCAGCTTGACTGGTGTTGATGATAAAAGCGCAAACCCTGATACAGGCAATCAGGGTTTGTTCAAGGGCGCTCTAGAACTTGTAGCCAAAACTGACACCAAAGACGTAGATAATGGCGTCCGTATCCATATTGAAATTATCCCCTATTTTGTGTCCGTCGATGCTGGCCAATTGCTCTATTTCACCATCGCCAAGAAACTCAGCGATAAAGTAAGTATGGACATTCAGTCGCTCATTGACCTGGTAGATGGCGCCTATCGAGGTTTTAATAATCTCCTCGACTGGAATGTCAGGCATCCTGTCTGAATCATCCACGGGGGACTCGTCGAAGCTAAGACCCAGTTGCAATGTGAACTGGTTAGTAAAGGCATACTCCCCGCCTATGGCATAGCGGTTGGCATCCTTGAAGTTCCTGTCGATTATCAACTCGGGGTAACCCTCGATATTGAGGTCGGTACTCTCGAAATCATCGAAAAACACCCGCTCGATATCCCAGAAAAAAGTAAAATCAGTGCTCAACTGGTGAGAACCACTGAGCACCAATTGGTCAGGCATATCCCAGGTAAGGGAATCATTCACTTTCTGGTAGGTTTCGTCGGACAGCAATTTACCTTTGATGGTGGCATTGCCTTCAAACTTGAAATCTGACATGTAGTTGTAAGCCAGACCAAGTCGGTGCCCCGGAAGAAACTCATAGGTCAAACCCACCACGACGTGTGCTGCGAAATCGTCCCCTTCCAGCTTCACCCGGGTGCCGGATTCACCGCCCAGATAGCTGCGGATGCTGGAAAGCGTTTCCACGGCGGATTCCGGGTCCAGCCCGGACTCGCCGACGGCGCCCTTGAGGCACAGAGCCAGGGCGGCAGGGGGCAGGCCTTCACATTGCCGAGCCAGGCCGACAAAGTCTATGACACTTTCAATATCTTCGCCAGCGGACGCACTGAGTGACGGCAAGTCCTGCTTCTGTTCGAACGTGCCGTAGAGGGCTCCCGCCCCGATGCCAAAGGTCCACTTGTCGTTCATACGCCATGCCAGGGAGTTCATAAGCCCAACCACCTGAATATTATTGTCGGTGACAATGGGGCGAGACCGGAACCGGCCGCCATAATCCATACCCTGTCCCGCGGAAGCGCCCATACCGATACCCCAGGTCAGCCTGTCGCTCAAGGGGCGGACATAACCAAACGTCGGAATGAAAGCAGATTCCTGTGCATTGCTGCTTGCACAACTGTTCTCAGCTTTACAATCCCAGCCTTCGTTAACATCCCAGTCCGGCATAACCGCGGTAAGGTTACCGCCTACCTGCTCTCCATCCAGCAGCGACATGGCCGCCGGGTTATTGATGATAGCCGCCGTACTGCGGTCATAGACAGCTGAACCGGCATTTGCGAGTCCGGTGACCTGGGAGGGTGATTTGACCATAAATCCAACGGCAGCAGCCCGCTCGCTCATGAGCAGGAACAGGCAAAGAGTCAATAGTGAATGCCGCCAGGCACGGTACGGGGAATTCTTTGGAATCATGATTACACTCGTCTGAAATGTGGGTGTGGCCTAGGCAGTATAGACCAGAATTTGTTCGTCGGTGGGTGCTAATGTAATGAACCATTAGTACCGATGGCAATGACATTGCCGGGGGCTATTTGAACTGCCAGATGCGGCTTGAATTACTATTTCGCCAGGGACACACCGTATTGTCTCTGGCTAATTAACAAACTGGCGGGGTACGTGCTCCCCCGGAAAGTACTATGCTGGGCGATTCACCAAAACGCTTACGGAACTGTAGTGAAAGCCGGCCAAGATGCGCAAAGCCGTGCGCCATACCAATTTTGGCGACGGTGGTCGTGGACGGGTCGGCATCGGCCAGCGCCCGGTAAATCACATCCAATCGCACAGTTTTCACGTAGTCGGTAATATTGATACCGAAGTATTCCCGGAAAGCGCGCTGCAGTGAACGGACACCAATGCCCGTCGTGCGGCAAAGGTCCTCCATGCGCATCTGGTTCATGTAGTTCTGCTCGATGTAATCCCGGGCAACCCTGGCGACCCGATGCCGGGCTTCGCCGCCGTTCAGTTCACCGGCATTCCAATGTTGGGAGGCACACCCGACCAGTGAGACGGTGTGTTCGAGAAGATACACCAGCCTTTCCTCGTCGAAATGCCCTTCGGCTTGTCCCAACAGGGTGGCCACTTCGCTCCCCAGCGCCGTGAGCTGATGTCGGCCCACTGTAATCGCGATCAGCTCTTTCGGCGGGGGGACGGTTGGGCAGAGCGTTTCCAGCATTTCGAGAAATCTCGACTCCGGGATGGAGATGCAATCACTACCGGCCTGGTCCGGACAGGTTATGTCTGATCCCACGCCACTCGGAGAGATCAGGAGTTGATCATCCGCAAGGTTGAATCCTGAGGCAAAGAACTGCCCGCTCCCGCTTGTGGGGATCAGGATACCAGTCGCGCCCGGTGGCGTTTCAAGGTAACAGGAAATGCCGGTGCTATAGCGGTCGGCAAAGAGGTCAACCAACCCCGCGTTTCGCGATGCCAGACTGGCCTGAAACGCACCTGCTCCTAACTGCCGGGTTGGCTGACTAATACCGTGCGTCCGCATGACCTCCTCCAACTGCTCAGGAGCAGTGAATACGAGAGTTGTATCGTCAGGCAGGTCAGAACCAAAGTCTTGGATACTCATGATCCAGATCATAATTGAACACCTTCACTGTCGCAATGTGGATAGACCGTCATTCTCAATGGTGGTCTCATTTACATATACCGCAAATGGAGGCGGTTTCTATGAGAACAAACTTAAAGTGGTTCAATGTGCTACTGGTCGCGCTCGTTTCGTGTGGCCTCTGCAGTCCTGTTGCTCTCGCTCAAGAGGAGCTCTCTGATGATCTACAAGAGGAGCTCTCTGATGATCTAGCAGTAGAGGATATCAAGGAGGCGATGAAAGCGGACAAGACCGGCACGAACCCCCTGAACTTCAGCTTTGACGCGAGGCTATATAACGAGTATCGGTGGCTAAATACAAAAGGAGATGGCCACCAGAATATTACGACAGCCGAGTTCAAGGCGCCCTTCGCTGGCGGGGATTGGCAGTTCCGTGGCAAGGTCCGTGCGGTAGACCTTAAAGCGGATATCAACGACGACGGCATTGATGACGTGAATGAAAACGGGATGGGTGATACGGATATTCGCTTCATGACAATCCCCTATATGAAGAAATTCGGAGTGGCAACAGGTGTCGAGTTCTTCCTCGATACCGCGTCAGACGATGCATTGGGCGCGGGAGCCACATCCGTTGCCCCGTTTGTTTTCCTGGCATTTTTCAATCCCTTCGGTGCTGGTAGCCTCCTTGTGCCTGGCTTCCAGCAGACCTGGAGTGTCGACGAAGACGCTGGGCGCAGTAAGGTGAACTACAGTCTCATCGATTTATTTATGGTCAAGACATTCGATAGTAACCAGTACTGGGGTTATATCGATCCCCAAATCATCCTCGACTACGAGAACAACACAGAGTATATGCAGCTGGAAATTCAGGTTGGAATGATGACCGACAAGTTCTTCGGCACGAAGGGCCAAAGCGCATACATCATGCCTTCCTTCGGCGT
>CBDTVJ010000235.1:0-6549 GCA_965363655.1 uncultured Halieaceae bacterium
GTTTTGCTGGCCGCTATATGCAGTGCCGTATAACCGTCGACGTCGGCGGTCTCAATATCGCTGTCGATTGCCAGCAGCTTATCAATCACTGCAGGCTCGCAATGTCGGGTGGCATACCACAGGGCTTTGCGGCCCTCATTGTCTGCCAGGTCGTGGCGTGCCCTGCGCTGCAGCAGCTCAAGGGCGGTCGTTGCCAGGCTCTCTTCAATGGCAAGCATCAGGTAGGTCTTACCGCTGTTGGTCTGTTGATTCAATGGCACGCCAGTCGCCAGCAACTGCAGCGCGGTATTCGCATGGGCTCCGGTCAGGGCCAGGTGGATGGCGTCTCGCCCCCGGGAGTCCTGCAGCGCAGGCTGTGCCCCAAGGGCCACCAGATTGACTGCAGCCTCGGTATTCCCGCGCCCGGCAGCCAGCATCAGGGCCGTTTTGCCCTCAGGGTTGGCCTTGTCAGGTTCCGCTCCCAGGGTGCCCAGCACAGGTATCACCGCGATACTGGCCGACTCCGCCGCATACATCAGCAGGGTGCTGCCCTGCGCATCCTGCTGTCGCGCCAGAGCGCGACCATACTGCTTTAACAAAGCCGTCAGTACCCCGGCCTCATCCTGTAGCACGGCCTGTCTGGCCAGTTGCCACGGTTGTTGGCTCTGTGGTTTATCTGGCGTCGAGAGATAGGCAGCAATGGCATTGCTGGTATTTTCAGGGGTTGAGGTTCGCCGGGCTCCCGCCCTGGTTAATAATTGCGCTGCGCTCTCTTCTTGTAACTGCAGCGCCAGGTCGAGTGGAGTGCGCCCGGCTTTATCTTGCAGGCTGTGCGGTGCCTTGGCTTGCAGTAGCGCCTCGAGCGTCGTGTTGGCGCTATTGGCAACGGCCAGGTGCAACAGGCTGCTGCCGACCCGGTTGGTGAAGGAGGGATCGGCACCGGCGTCCAGCAACATTTTGACGACCACCGGCTGCCCTCTCTGTACCGCCAGCATCAGCGGATTTTCACCATAGCGGTCAGTATTATCGACCTCGATACCGTGCTCCAGCAACAGGCTGATACCGTCAGTGTCGTCGCACGCCACGAGGTAATACAGGGCATCGCGATCATAATCATCGCGGGAATTTACCGGGATGCCCGCCTGCAACAGCTTTTTCAGTTTGCTGGAATCGCAACCCAGCGCCGCTCGATGCCATTGCTCTGCCATTGCCCCGGGACCGATTTCCGCCGGCCCCATTTCCGCGGGCCCAGACGAGCCGGGTAGGGGGGCTTTTTCCAGTTCTGATAGGGCTCGCCGGTGTCCCAGTTCAGCTGCGCGCTGCAACCAGGCGCGGGCCTGGTCGGGTTGGTCTGCTGCCAGCAGCATACCAAGGGTATATTGTGCGTCCGGCTCATTGTCGTTAGCGGCCAGTTCGAGCCATTTATGCGCCAGCGCCGGGTCCTTGCTTACTCCACGGCCTACCAGATACAACTTGCCTAGCTGGTAGCTGGCCTCGGGCGAGCCGCCGTCCGCTGCGTTTTGAAATATTGTGGCGGCCTCGGCAAAGTTGCCAAGGCGCATCGCTTTATAAGCGTCGGCGAGTTCTGCAGCCTGCAGTGGTAGACCCAGGCACAGTAGTAAAATGGGCAGAGCCCTGATCAGCCGGACTGTCACGCGGTACCGAAGCGGGTTTCCACCGCTATGCCCACGGACTCCAGAAAAGCCGAGGGTAAAATACCACCAGCGCAGACTATCACCGCGTCGTTGGCAAGCTGTACGTCGCCGCCAGCTGTTTCGATGTGAACTTCATCCGGGGTGATTTGCCGCAATTGTGAATCCAGTTCAACACGTAACTGGCCAGTGTCAGTGGCTGCGGCAACGCGTTCGCGATTTTTTGCCTTGACGCGATTGAAGGCGCTACCGCGATAAGACAGCAGCACTTCGGTTCCAGGCTCCTCGGACAGGCTCAGGGCAGCCTCCAGCGCACTGTCGCCACCGCCTACCACAATGACCTTACTGCCACGGTATTGCTCCGGGTCCAGCAGACGGTAAACGACCTTGCTGTGCTCCTCGCCGGGAATACCCAGTTTGCGCGGGGTGCCGCGTCGACCAATAGCCAGCAGAATATTACTTGCGCGGTAACGCTCATCGGCCTGCACTTCAAAGCCGCCGTCAATGCTCTCAATCGTCTCTACCCTGGCGCCCGTGCGAATATCCAGCTCGGCTTTGCTGACCACGTCGGTCCAGAAATTCATCAGGTTCTCCTTACTCGTCTCGCCAAAATGGAATTCCCCGACAAGCGGCAGCCTGGCCGGCGCCGTCATCACGACTTTGCCACGTGGATAATGGGCGATGGTGCCCCCGACAGTATCCTGCTCCAGCACCTGGTAACTCAGGTTCTGCTCCTTGGCTGCCATGGCGGCACTGATCCCGGCCGGACCGGCGCCGATAATAAGAATATCCAGCTGACCTGCTGGCCTGTCGCGGCCGTTGCTGGCCGTGGCTTCTACTGCCTGGCGCCCCTGCTCGATGGCATTGCGTATCAGGCCCATGCCGCCGAGTTCGCCGGCGATGTATATGCCCGGAATATTGGTTTGGAAATCGGCACCGACCTGCGGAATGTCCACCCCGCGGGTGGCCGTACCAAACACCAGTTCTATGGCCTGGGTCGGGCAGGCGGATTTACACGCGCCGTGGCCGATACAGGAGGAAGGAGTGATCAATAGCGCGCGGTTGTCCATGATTCCCAGCACGTTCTTTTCAGGGCAGGCCGATACACAGGTAGCACAGCCCAGGCAGCGGGCGTAGTCGATCACCGGGTGCATGGATGCCGGTTCCAGCATGCCGGACTCCACCGACTCCTGGTAGACGACTTGCGCCCGGTTTGTCTTGCGCCGCTGCATCAGCCAATAAACCAACATGAAGCCCAGGGCCGGCGCCCCGTATACCGCTCCTAATGTCAGCAACTGTGGCACAAGGCAGATCCTCTCAAAAGTGTGCAAAATGTGTATTATTTGGGATTATAATCCCAAATAAAGAAGTGTACTGTGAAGTAATACCGAAGCAGTGAATCGTGGGTACATCTGGATTCTATAAGGATAAGCAACTGTTATGGGAGCAATAACTGGAGAAATCTCCAGAAAAACGCCTTTGGCGCGTTATCTGGCCAGTCCATCGCGGCTGGCCTTCAGGCTATTTGCACTGGTCGCCGGGGCAGCCATGCTATGGGCATGGTGGGTCCGGGACTATCGCTATCTCCAGGCAGAGTCAGGCGCCGGCTATGCGCTGGGTATCATCGGTGGCAGCCTCATGTTGATCCTGCTGCTGTATCCCCTGCGCAAGCGCCTGAGCATCATGCGCGACTGGCTGAATCTGCAAAGCTGGTTTCGCCTGCACATGTTGCTGGGTGTACTGGGCCCCCTGTGTATCCTGCTGCACTGCAACTTCAGCCTGGGGTCCGCCAACAGCTCCGTGGCGCTCGTGTGCATGCTATTGGTAGCGGGCAGTGGGCTGGTCGGTCGGTACTTGTATGGAAAGTTCCACTTTGGACTGTACGGACAGCAGGTAGGCCTGCAGGAGCTTAAAACGGATCTCGACTACTTTTACCAGCATCTGGAAACGTCTTCACTGCCGCACGGACAACAGCAGCAGTTGCAAGAGCTATACCTGGGCTGTGGCAAGATCATCGACAGCCAGCGCCAGGGGGTTTCCCTGCGGCAGCTCATCGGGCAACGCCGGTGGCTGCGCAGCATGACCAGGGAGGTACTGTCCGGTAACTCTGGCGGTGCCGCAGCAGACGTCATGCTGGGAGAACATCAACGCGCGCTGGCTGCCCTGCTGGATAAACTCGCCGGCCTGCGCTTGTTTGAGCGGCTATTCGGCCTGTGGCACGTGGTGCATATCCCGGTCTTCCTGCTGATGATAGTCACCGCAATCGTGCACATATTTGTCGTGCACTGGTACTGATGGCATGCGCCGCGCACCAGGCATCCTCGCAGTCATGGTAATCCTGGCCGGGATGATGGCTGCGTCGCGGGCTGGTGCAGAAGGCCTGGACCTGAAGTCAATGATCCTGATGCCGGGTCCGCTGACACAGGCTCATGCAGAACAGGAACCAGTCTGCGACAGCTGCCACAGTAGTTTTGACAAAGCCGCCCAGGATTCCCTGTGCCTTGACTGCCACGAGGAAGTGGCCGCTGATCGTAAGCAAAAACAGGGGTTTCACGGACTCTCGCCCATGGCCAGTAGCCTCAGCTGCAAGCGCTGCCATACCGATCACAAGGGACGGGACTACAACATCGTGCGCCTGGACCTGGATATTTTCGAGCACCAGCACACCAATTTCCCGCTGGCGGGGAAACATGTCGGCACCGCCTGTAGCAGCTGTCACCAGGCAGGGACGGAATTTCGCGAGGCCGATGGCAGCTGCCATGCATGCCACCAGGAGCAGGACCAGCATCGCGGCTCGCTGGGAAAGGAGTGCGCCGATTGCCATACGGCCGACGGCTGGCACAAACCCGCGACCTTTGATCACGACAATACGGATTTTTCGCTGCAGGGCCGCCATCGCGAACTGGAGTGCAGCAGCTGCCATGCCGGTGAGCAATACAGTTTTGACAACAGCAGTTGCATTGGCTGTCACCAGCTGCGGGATGTGCACCTGGGCCGTTACGGACAGGACTGTGAGCGCTGTCATACCCAGGATGACTGGAGCACTCCGTCTTTTGACCACACTACAGAAACTGACTTTCGACTGACCGGGAAGCATCAGGATAGCGCCTGCCAGGCCTGTCATTTTGACGGTATGGAAGACAACAAGCCGTCTACGGAGTGTGTTTCCTGCCATCGCAGCAGCGACATCCACAGCGGCAGGCACGGCAGCAAGTGCGCCAGCTGCCATAACACCAGCGGCTGGGACCAGGCTCGCTTCGACCACGGTAAAGAGGCCAACTGGCCACTGAGCGGGAAACACCAGGATATTGCCTGCCTGCAGTGTCATCGGGGATCACTGGACGACCCGCTGGACGGCGAATGCAAATCCTGCCACCTCACGGACAATGTCCATAAAGCGGAAAACCTCGATGACTGCGGCAGCTGCCACCAGCCGACTGAGTGGAGTGAAACCGACGGTTTTGATCATGAGTTGGCGAAATTTCCGTTGGAGGGCATGCACGCTATTGCCCCCTGCGAAAGCTGCCATGAGAGTCACGAATTTCTTCTTGCCAGGAATCAGTGTAAGGACTGCCACCTTGCGGATGATGTCCACCAATCGTCAATGGGCTCGCAGTGTGAAAGTTGCCATACCCCCAATGGCTGGTTGCTGTGGTCGTTCGACCACGACAGTAAAACGGATTTTAAGCTCACAGGCGCTCACGCGGGACTCAGTTGTGACAGTTGTCATCATGGTGATGGCGCCGATGACGTGCCGCGCGATTGTGTCGGCTGTCACGCGGCTGAAGATCGGCACGAGGGCAGTTTTGGCGGGAATTGTGGCCGTTGTCATTCGAGTGATTCATTCGGAGATGTCCAATGGCGCAAGTAAGAGCTATTACCGTGGGCCTGTGCCTGGCATTGCTGTGCTTGTTTGCGGGCACGGCGAGCGGCGCCGGCAGCGCGACATTCGATCATTTTGAAACCGGGTTCGAATTGCGCGGCGCGCATCGGGACCTGCAATGCGAGAGCTGTCATAAACGCGGCATCTTTGCTGGTACGCCGCGGGAGTGCCAGCTGTGTCACGTTCCCAATGGCCTGCTTGATTCCTCCTCCAAGCCATCTGACCATATTCCCTCGTCGGGCAGTTGTGGCAGCTGCCACGATACCTTTAACTGGCAGGAGGTTCCGCGAGTCGACCATACCCAGCTGCCGCAGACCTGTATTCTGTGCCACAACGGGACCACCGCTGCGGGCAAAACGATTAACCATATCGCGTCCAGCCAACAGTGCGAGACCTGCCATTCAACGATGGCCTGGCTGCCGGCTATGTTCGACCATGGCAATGTGACTCAACCCTGCTTTACCTGCCACAACAATAGTATTGCGACCGGTAAAGCCGCCAACCACATTGTCACCAGCTCAGACTGCCAGAGCTGCCACGCGACTTTTGCCTGGCTGCCAGCTAATTTTGATCACCTGGGGATTATCGGCAACTGCCAGAGTTGTCACAATGGCGTGCAGGCGGATGGTAAGAATAAAAGCCACCTGCCCACCACCCAGGACTGCGTGTCCTGTCATGCCACGGTCGCCTGGGTCCCTGCCAACTTTGAACACGTGGGCATTACCGGCAGCTGCCAGAGCTGCCATAACGGCAGTATTGCCGAGGGCAAAGACGCCAACCACCTGCCTACCACCCAGGATTGCGTGGTCTGCCATTCCGCAGTCGCCTGGGAGCCGGCTAACTTCAACCACAGCGGTATTACCGGCAACTGCCAGAGTTGCCACAACGGCAGTATTGCCGAGGGCAAGGACGCCAACCACCTGCCCACCACCCAGGACTGCGTGGTGTGCCATTCGTCAGTCGCCTGGGAGCCGGCCAACTTCAACCACAGCGGTATAACCGGCAACTGCCAGAGTTGCCATAATGGCAGTACGG
>CBDTVJ010000236.1:0-6519 GCA_965363655.1 uncultured Halieaceae bacterium
GCACCGTCAGCCAGTGATTGATGCCCTGGCGTTTCGCGTCGCGCACTATCCAGGCACCGATAAAAAGGTCAAACACCAGGTAGTGAATCCAGCCACGCGGGGATTACTACGTAGTTGCAGATGAGGAACAGCTGGTCAGGGGACATGGAAATACCTCACGTTACAAAGTAAGAAGCAATAAACAGCATGACACAGTAATAAGAGCACACATATCTGTCAGGTATCGACAAGTACAGAAGCCCTCCCCAAAGTATCCAACCTCCATTATTCGGCCGCAGCCAGTGCCCATTCATTGAACGCACTTACCCTGAGCCCCCTGCGCTGGCTCACCGTTTGTTCTGGCTCCGGGCTTGCAAGCTGAGTCTAAGATGACCCCTTAAGTTCGCTTAAGTTCTTACCTGATCCGTTTGACCGCTATGACGCTCTTGCGGTGTCATAAACTTCAATCCGCTGTGCTTGTGCTCATGGTTGTACCAGTGCACAAACTTCAACACCCAGGTACGGGCATCGTCCAGTACCGCAAATTCTTTGTACGGGTAATCGGGGCGATACTTGCAGGTCCGGAAGATCGACTCGACATACGCATTGTCATTGCTGACTCGTGGCCGACTGTGCAATTTCACCACGCCAAGACGATAGAGTGTCTCCACCATGACAGGATCGGGGTTTTCACACAATCTGGACTCACTACGGTCATTCATGAAAAGCTGGATGCCACTTTTCTAGCGAATATATTTTGTTTTCTATATCCGGTATAGGGCATGGACATGACAAAGAGAAAGAGAAAGACCACAATCACAATTTTGATTCTACTTCTTATATGCAGTAATTTATTTTGGCTTTTTGCTGTTTTCGACCAAGCAGTGACTTTGACATATACGAAAGATAGTTACAGGTATTCACAATCGAATTATGAGCAGTTGCTAGAACTGGCGGACAAAGGTCTTATTGGAATGTCTGCGGATGAGGTGATCGAATTGGTGGGCACAGATGGGGGAGGACTTAAACCTTTCCTTAAAGAGGGTTGTCTGTTCTTCGATCAAGTATGTCTCCGGCTTGATTCCAATAATGTAATCGAGGGCTTCGGAAAACATGCCCAATAACAGATACAGCCCACGGGGACGCGCTCACAGCGTGCTCGGCGCGGCTCTGGGCGCCGTGGTAGTTCTGACACTGACCGGTGTACTGCGGCGGGACTGGCCTGAGGCCTGTATTTGGCAACAACTTTAAAACTTGAGAACACCCTATGAGATTAGGGTATCGACAAATTAATTTCTTCGATCGCTACAAATCTAGCAACTATTTTCAAGCCACTGCTGCTGCCCGATCATCAAACGTACCTGTTCTGAGATCTCAATAATGGCCGGCTGAAACCAAATGGCAACCCAGATTAAACACGTTGTAAACCGCAGCATGGGCGTCCAAAAATCTTCGAGCCTGCCTGCATCTGTGATACCTTAACCAATTAGGCAGCCAAGTTGCCTTTCACTTCCCATAATGTATCAGAGCGGTTGCCGTGGGTGCCAACATTTGGCATCTGCAACCTTCCTTACTGGAGAGCTGTTTTCATGGCCTACAAACGACCGCTCACTAAAACTATGGCGGCGGCTCTACTGCTCTCCCTGCTGCTCTCATTCTCAGCTTTCGCCTCCGATAGTGCCTCGGTCATGCAAAAAGCACTGGCGGATTTCTCGCCGGCAGAACTATTCCCGTCAGCGGATCGCATCGACGCTCCTGAGGGAGAGTTTCTGGCATCTCGCGTGTATCAGCGCGAAGAACAAATCGGCTTTCTGTTTGTCAACTCGGCGGTGGTCAACTCGGTAGGTTATTCGGGTAAACCGATTCATGTACTCGTGGGCGCAAGTACTGAGGGTGTTATCCGTTCGGCTCGCCTGCTGGAGCATCATGAGC
Source organism: uncultured Halieaceae bacterium (assembly GCA_965363655.1). Taxonomy (GTDB): domain Bacteria; phylum Pseudomonadota; class Gammaproteobacteria; order Pseudomonadales; family Halieaceae; genus Marimicrobium. Next base: position 1,912 of record CBDTVJ010000236.1, read on the forward strand.
CCATTGTACTAATTGGCATTCCCGAGTCCAGAATCACGCCACTGATTGACAATTTTGTCGGCACGGATTTGGTCCAGGCAGCCAGTACCGTCAATGCTGAAAAGCCTTTTGATGCCATCAGCGGCGCGACTGTGACCATACGGGTGATTGACGACAGTATCATCCGCTCCGCTATCAAGATCGCCCGATACTACCGCCTGGGCGGATTGGAAGCTGCAAGCGAAGGCCCGAAGGCGACAATTGACGACAGTATTGTCGAGTTAAAGGACTGGAGTTCCCTGCTGCAGGAGGGGTCCCTGGGCCGACTGACCATCGATCTGCAACGGGTCAACCAGGCTTTCATCGATTCCGGTGATGAACTGGCGCCAAATCACCCCGAAGAGGGGCCGGCGGGGGAAGCGTTTATAGACATGTACGCCGCACAGGTCTCAGTGCCCTCTCTCGGCCTCAGCCTCCTCGGTGAAGGCGAATACAACAACCTGCAAAAAGTGCTGGAGCCCGGACAGCAGGCGGTATTGCTGCTGGGTCGTGGCCGCTATTCCTTCAAGGGCTCCGGCTATGTTCGCGGCGGCATTTTTGACCGCTTTGAGATCGTCCAGGGAGATGATGCTATCCGTCTCACTGACCTTGATCACAAACGCCTGCGCAACGTTGCCGCAGCCGGGGCCCCTGAAGATTTACGCGAAGTGGATTTGTTTGTGATTCCCCAGGCTGCAAAGCTGAACCCTGCCAGGCCCTGGCACCTGCAACTGCTGGTCAATCGCGAGACAGGCCCGAGAGAAAAAGCTTTTGTCACTTTCAATCTTGATTACCAGATCCCGGCGCAATACCTGGAGTTCGAGGCGGTGGTGGCGCCAACAAAAATTTTCGGGATATTTGAGCTGACCCCGGATGCCCCCCTTTGGCAGAAGTTGTGGCTGGAAAAAACCACTGAAACGATCATTCTCCTGGTCGCCCTGGCCCTGTTGAGCGCGGTCTTTTTCTTCCAGAATTACCTGACAAAGAACGCCGTGCGCACCAAGCGTTTTCGTATAGCCTACCTGATGTTTACCCTGTTCTTTGTCGGCTTTTACGCCAATGCCCAGCTGTCGGTGGTCAATATTCTTACGGTGTTCAGTGCACTGGTGAGCGGCTTCAGCTGGGAGTACTTCCTTATGGACCCGCTGATCTTCGTTCTCTGGGGGGGCGTTATCGCCGGTCTGCTGTTCTGGGGCAGGGGCGCATACTGTGGCTGGCTCTGCCCCTATGGCGCCATGCAGGAATTACTCAATGTCGCGGCGAAGTGGTTCAAGCTACCGCAGTTCGCCCTGCCCTGGGGCCTGCATGAGCGCTTGTGGCCGCTCAAGTACCTGATATTCCTGGGACTGTTCGGCATTTCCCTGCACTCCCTGTCCATGGCGGAGCGACTGGCAGAAATCGAACCCTTTAAGACCACTATCATCCTCAAATTCGTGCGCGACTGGCCCTACGTGGTGTTTGCGGTATTGCTGTTGGTCCCCTGCCTGTTTATCGAGCGCTTCTATTGCCGCTACCTGTGCCCCCTGGGCGCCGCCCTTGCGATACCCGCGCGCCTGCGTATGTTCATCTGGCTGAAACGCTATCGTCAGTGTGGCAACCCCTGCCAGGTTTGTGCCAACGAATGCATGGTGCAGGCCATCCATCCGGAAGGCGACATTAATCCCAACGAGTGTCTATACTGTTTACACTGCCAGGTGCGCTACCATGACGATCAGGGTTGCCCTGTTTGCGTGAAACAGCGAGAGCGGGACGAACGGCGGGCAGTGATCGCTTCTGACAAGACGGAGGCCACGGGTAAAGCCATCCTCGAGGAACTTCGGAGCAAAGAAACTTGATCTGGGATAAGTAATACAAGAATAATAGGTGCGACAATGTGTCGCACCACTTTTTGGGGCTCATTATGAGCTCGCAATCACTTAAGGATGTCAATATGAACGATAAAACCCACAATGATGAACATTCTGAAAAGCTCAGCAATGAAAGCCAGGACGCGTCCAAAGAGCCTATAGATACCAGTAAACGCGAGCTACTGTCGCGCAGCGCAAGCCTGGCCACAGTAGCGGGCCTCGGCGCCGCCACCGGTGGCCTGGCAACCGCCAGCCTTTCCAGCCCGCAGGCCATGGCGGCGGCCGCAAAGGGCACAGTTGGCCCTGGCGATCTCGACGATTACTACGGTTTTTGGAGCGGCGGCCAGTCCGGTGAAGTACGGATTGTGGGCGTGCCTTCTATGCGCGAAATGATGCGTATTCCGGTATTCAACCGCGATAGTGCTACCGGCTGGGGCCAGACCAATGAAAGTCGTAAGATTCTGACAGAGGGGCTGTTGCCAGAGACCAAAAAGTACCTGGATAAAAATGGTGGGGTCTGGTTGAACGGTGATGCCCACCACCCACATATGTCCTTCACCGATGGCACCTATGATGGCCGCTATTTGTGGATCAATGACAAGGCTAATACACGGGTCGCACGTATACGCTGTGACGTCATGAAATGTGACAAGATCATTGAGATCCCCAATGCCTCGGATATTCACGGCCTGAGGCCGCAGAAATATCCGCGTACTGGCTATATTTTTGCCAATGGAGAGCATCGGGTACCGATCCCCAATGACGGATCCATACTGGATGAACCTGACAAGTACCACGCCATTTTCACTGCCGTTGACGGTGACGCGATGAAAGTCGCCTGGCAGGTAATGGTCGATGGCAATCTGGACAACTGCGATGCCGACTACCAGGGCCTGTACGCTGTATCCACCTGTTACAACAGTGAGGAGGGAGTCACGCTGGCACAGATGACGAGCAACGAACAGGACTGGGCAGTAGTGTTCGACATCAAGGCCATTGAAGACGGTGTCAAAAAGGGCGATTTCAAGACCATCCAGGGCGTGCCCGTACTCGATGGCCGCAAAGGCTCCCGCTATACGCGTTATATTCCGATTTCAAACAGCCCGCACGGCTGTAATACCGCACCTGATGGCAAGCACATTGTTATCAACGGTAAGCTGTCGCCCACGGCGACCGTGCTTGACGTACGCCGGTTCCCGGACATGTTTGCCGACAAAATTGAGCCCCGCGGCACCGTTGTGGCAGAACCCGAACTGGGGCTGGGACCCTTGCACACCGCTTTTGACGGGGAGGGCAATTGTTTTACCACCCTGTTTCTGGACAGCCAGGTAGCCAAGTGGAATATAGACAAGGCCATCGAAGCCTATAATGGCAAAGATGTAAATCCCATTCTCGATAAGATCGATGTGCAATACCAGCCTGGTCACAACCACACCTCCATGGGCGAGACCAAAGAAGCTGATGGACAGTGGCTGGTGTCGTTGAATAAATTCTCCAAGGACCGCTTTATCAATGTGGGCCCGCTGAAGCCGGAAAATGAGCAGCTGATAGATATTACTGGCAAAAAAATGGCAATTGTTCACGACGGTCCGACCTTCGCTGAGCCTCACGACTGCATTATCGTGCGCACGGATGTGGTCAACCCCAATAAGCTGTGGACCCGGGACGACCCGATGTGGGCTGATGCACGGGCACAGGCCAAGAAAGACGGTATTGATTTGGACAGTGACAACAAGGTCATTCGAGACGGTAAAAAAGTTCGCGTCTATATGACCTCCATGGCACCCATGTTTGGTCTGGAGAAATTCACCGTCAAACAGGGTGACGAGGTCACCATCTACGTGTCCAATATGGATAAGGTCGACGATCTCACCCACGGCCTGACGGTGGCCAATTACGGCATCGCCTTCGAAATAGGCCCGCAGGCGACAGCGTCTGCCACGTTTACTGCAGATCGCCCGGGGGTGCACTGGTTTTACTGCCAGTGGTTCTGCCACGCACTGCATATGGAAATGCGCGGCCGTATGCTGGTAGAACCTGCCTAGGCTCATACCTGGTAATTAACGGGCTAATGCCTTTCAAGCGGTATCCCCCGGCGGTCTTTATGGTCGCCGGCCTCTTTAGCGCACTGTCTCCGGGGTTATGCCTGGCCGACGTGGTGACTGTTGCACCGGGCACTCTGGCCACTCACCTGGCGGCGGCGACCGACGGGGATACCTTGCTACTTGGCAGCGGCACCCATCAAGGCCCTATCGTTATCGAGCGCAGCATCACTGTGCTAGGTGAAGACGGTGCCACTATCGACGGTGGCGGCGAGGGCACTGTCGTCACCGTTGCGGCACCGAAAGTAAGACTGGAAAATCTCACCATCAGCGGTTCGGGCCAAAAACTATCCACTGAAGACAGTGGCATATTCGTCACCGCACTGGGAGTTGGCACAGAGATTATCGGCAATACCTTCACTCGCAACCTGATAGGTGTTTACCTGAAAGGCCCCGAGGCCGCCATTGTGCGAGGCAATACCATCGAGGGGCTGCGGACCTTACGTGTGAACGAACGCGGCAACGGCGTACAACTATGGAATACACCCGGCTCGATTGTCGAAGGCAATACGATCAGCTACGGACGTGATGGTATCTTTGTCACCACTAGCCGCGACAATCGTTTCCATAATAATACCTTTTCCGATCTCCGCTTTGCCGTTCACTACATGTATACCAACCAAAGCAGCGTGACTGATAAC
>CBDTVJ010000237.1:0-6493 GCA_965363655.1 uncultured Halieaceae bacterium
GGGGCAGGTGATGACTGCTGTGGTTGTTCGAACCAGGAAAGGTGTACGTCGCCCGGATGGTTCACTCATCAAGTTTGATGACAACGCGGCTGTACTGCTTAACGCACAAGATGCACCCATTGGTACACGTATTTTTGGCCCTGTAACCCGTGAGTTGCGTGGTGAGAAATTCATGAAGATCATTTCCCTGGCTCCGGAAGTTATCTAGTAACGCTGGTAGGGAGAGGAAGGGCAATGTTGAAAATTAAGAGCGAAGACGAAGTGATTATCCTTGCCGGGAAGGACAAGGGTAAGCGCGGCAAGGTACGCAAGATCCTGGACAACAATAAGCTTGTTGTTTCCGGTGTAAATATGGTCAAGAAGCACACCAAGCCAAACCCGCAAGCCGGCGTGGCAGGTGGGATCGTTGAAAAGGAAGCACCTATCCAGGTTTCCAATGTGGCGATTTTCAACCCGAGTACGGAGAAAGCGGACCGGGTTGGTTTCAAAGTGGAAGGGGATAGCAAGGTTCGTATCTTTAAATCCAGTGGCGAGATTATTGACTCCTGAACGCCAGTGCGTGAAGGGTTAACAGGTAAAAAGACATGGCAACGTTGAAAGACAAGTACAAGAGCGAAATCGCAAACCAGCTCAAAGAAGAACTGGGTCTGGCCAATGTGATGGAAGTTCCGCGTATTACCAAGATCACTCTCAATATGGGAGTGGGTGAAGCACTGGGCGACAAAAAGGTGTTAGAGAATGCCGTCGCAGATATGGAGAAGATCTCTGGTCAAAAAGTGGTGGTAACCAAGGCACGTAAGTCTATCGCGGCATTTAAAGTCCGTGATGGTTGGCCAATTGGTTGTAAAGTTACTTTGCGCTCCGAACGCATGTACGAGTTTCTAGAGCGTTTGATCAGTGTTGCGATTCCGCGTATCCGGGATTTTCGGGGAATTAGCCCGAAATCTTTTGATGGCCGCGGTAATTTCGCGATGGGTATTACCGAGCAGATTATTTTCCCAGAAATTGACTACGACAAGGTAGATGCCTTGCGCGGTATGGATATCACTATTACGACTTCCGCTCGCACGGACGATGAAGGCCGCGCATTGTTGCGCGCTTTCAACTTCCCACTGAAGGCTTAAGAGGCTTTATACATGGCAAAGAAATCAATGATTGCGCGCGAGAAGAAGCGTACTCAAACAGTAGCCCGATTCGCTGCAAAGCGCTCTGCACTGAAGGCAATATTGGGCGATGTTAACGCTTCAGATGAAGAGAAGTGGGATGCGCAGGTGAAACTGCAAAAGCTGCCCCGCGATGCCAGTCCGGTTCGCCAGCGGCGGCGTTGTCAGATAACTGGTCGGCCACATGGCGTCTATCGCAAGTTTGGCCTTTGTCGTAATAAGTTACGTGAGGCCGCAATGCGCGGCGACGTGCCTGGCCTGGTTAAGTCAAGCTGGTAATTGGCGAGTTGGTCTACGGAGAGTATTAGATTATGAGTATGCAAGATCCACTGTCAGATATGCTGACCCGCATTCGCAACGCACAGATGGCGGGCAAAACCCGCGTCGAGATGCCCGGTTCCAAGTTAAAGGCTGCCGTGGCCCAGGTGCTGAAAGATGAAGGTTATGTTGGCGAGTTCGAGGCTTCTGATGAAAGCGGCAAGCCTCGTCTTGGAATCGACCTCAAGTATTACGATGGTAAGCCTGTTATTGCTGAAATAGATCGTATCAGTCGTCCGGGTTTACGCCGTTACAGCGGTAAGGGAGCGCTTCCTTCTGTGCGTGCAGGACTGGGTGTCGCTATCATCTCCACTTCACAGGGTGTGATGACTGAGCGTGCCGCGCGTGCTGCTGGTGTCGGTGGCGAAGTACTGTGCACCGTTTACTAAATTAATTTTTGAGTTAAAGAGCATTTCAAAATGTCTAGAGTCGCAAATAGTCCGATAGAGCTGCCTGGTGGCGTTGAGATCAAGCTTGATGGAAGCGATGTCACGGTGAAGGGCAGTAAAGGTACGCTGGCGCTTTCATTGGCTGAGGGTATTCAGTTGGGCCAGGATGACAATGTACTGACTGTCGCTTATGACAGTGACAAGTTGAGTGCCATGGCGGGAACAACACGCGCACTGGTAAACAACATGGTCAAGGGCGTAACCGAAGGCTGGGAAAAGAAGCTGGTGCTCAATGGTGTTGGTTATCGTGCCAAGGCGACCGGTAGCTCGGTAAACCTGACCGTGGGTCTTTCTCACCCGGTAGATTACAAATTGCCTGAGGGTGTCACTGCAGAAAGCCCAAGCCAAACTGAGATTGTTGTAAAAGGTATAGACAAGCAGGCAGTTGGCCAGGCTGCTGCGGAAATCCGCAGTTTCCGTCCTCCTGAGCCTTACAAAGGTAAAGGCATTCGTTACGCGGACGAGCATGTCCGTCGTAAAGAAGCCAAGAAAAAGTAGGTACGTGAGATGAGTGCAAAAAATGATTCAAGGCTGCGTCGCGCTCGTCGTGCTCGCGCCCGTATACGTGATCTTGGCGAAAACCGTTTGAGTGTACACCGTACACCTCGACACATTTATGCCCAGATTATCGCGCCTGCTGGTGACAAGGTACTGGCAAGTGCCTCTACTCTGGATGGCGAGTTGCGTGGTGGTGCTACAGGCAATATGGCGGCAGCTGCTGAAGTCGGCAAGCTGGTGGCCAAGCGCGCCAAGGATGCTGGTGTAGAAAGGGTTGCCTTTGACCGCGGTGGTTACAAGTACCATGGGCGGGTTAAGGCTCTGGCTGACGCCGCTCGTGAAACTGGACTGGAATTCTAGGGTATAGATATGGCTTATAACGATCAGAAACAGCAGCAGGATGGTGACCTCCAGGAAAAACTGGTGCAGGTCAATCGCGTGGCTAAAGTGGTCAAGGGTGGTCGTATCTTTGGTTTTACCGCACTGAGCGTGGTCGGTGATGGTAAGGGTAAGGTCGGCTTTGGTCGTGGCAAGGCCCGTGAAGTGCCAGTTGCGATACAGAAGGCCATGGAAGCGGCGCGTCGCAATATGATCCAGGTTGAGTTGAACAACGGTACGATCCAGTATCCTGTGAAGGCTGCGCACGGTGCTTCCAAGGTATACATGCAGCCCGCTTCTGAAGGTACTGGTGTTATTGCAGGTGGCGCGATGCGTGCTGTCCTGGAGATTGCGGGTGTCCATAACGTTCTGGCCAAGTGCTACGGTTCAACCAATCCGGTAAACGTAGTACGTGCAACATTTAATGGCCTGCGCGACATGTCTTCGCCTGAAGATATTGCTGCAAAGCGCGGTAAGACTGTCGAAGAAATTCTGAATTAATTATTAGGTTGGCTTGTCATGGCTAAAGCATCTATCAAGGTAACCCAGGTCAAGAGTGCCTGCGGTCGCCTGAAAAATCACAGGGCGTGTGTTGCGGGTCTGGGCTTGCGTCGTATTGGTCACACGGTTGAGGTTGAAGATACTCCCTCGATTCGTGGCATGATCAACCAGGTGCATTACCTGGTTAAGGTGGAGGAGTAACTCATGTCGGAAGTAATGCGACTGAACAGCCTGAGCCCAGCGCCAGGAGCCAAGAAGGCTACTAAGCGCGTGGGCCGCGGTATCGGCAGCGGCGTGGGTAAGACCGCTGGACGTGGCCACAAAGGTCAGAAAGCTCGTTCCGGCGGCAAGGTAAGGCCCGGATTCGAGGGTGGTCAGATGCCACTGCAGAAGCGTCTGCCCAAGTATGGATTTGCCTCACGGATGGCACGTACCACTGCCCAGATTCGCCTCGGTGAGTTGAATAGTTTGGTAGCTGAGGTCATCGACCTGGCCGCATTGAAAAGTGCAGACCTGGTAAAGGAAGACGTCACCCGGGCGAGGGTTTTTCTGTCCGGTGAGCTGGGCAAGGCGGTTACTGTGAAGGGTCTCGCGGTCACCAAGGGTGCACGCCAGGCGATCGAGAAGGCCGGCGGGAAAGTCGAGGACTAGATGGCAACTGGACAGCTGCCCTCAGTAAACAAAGCTGGGCTGGGAGAACTTTTTTCCCGCCTGCGCTTTGTTTTAATGGCAATTATAGTTTATCGGATCGGGACACATATCCCGGTACCTGGTATAGACCCAAATCAACTGGCGGCGCTGTTTAACCAGAACCAGGGGACGATCCTGGGCCTGGCAAACATGTTCTCTGGTGGTGCGCTGGAGAGGATGAGTATTCTCGCGCTGGGCATAATGCCTTACATCTCTGCATCCATCATCATGCAGTTGATGTCTGCGGTTACACCGCAGTTGGAGCAGTTGAAGAAGGAAGGCGAAGCGGGTCGTCGCAAGATAAGCCAATACACGCGCTATTTGACGGTGGTACTGGCCATTGTTCAGGCCACAGGAATGACCGTGGGGATGGCTAACCAGGGCATGTCTTACGACAGTTCCATGTTGTTTTATGTTATTGCCATTACATCCCTGGTTACCGGGGCTGTATTTATGATGTGGCTGGGTGAGCAGATTACCGAAAAGGGCGTAGGTAACGGCATATCCTTGTTGATTTTCGCCGGTATCGTAGCGGGCTTGCCCGGGGCAATAGGACAGTCGCTGGAGCAGGCGCGCCAGGGTGAGCTAAATATCCTCATCCTGATGTTCATACTGGCTCTGGCAATAGCTGTAATTTATATGATCGTATTTATAGAGCGCGGCCAGCGCCGTATTACGGTGAATTACGCCAAGCGGCAGCAAGGTCGAAAGATGTATCAGGCGCAGAGCTCGCACCTGCCCCTGAAGGTAAATATGGCAGGGGTAATCCCGGCTATTTTTGCCAGCAGTATATTGTTGTTCCCGGCGTCGATAGCACAATGGTTCGGCTCCAGCGGTTCCGCCGATTGGCTGCAGGACCTTGCTGTGGCTATCGGGCCTGGCCAACCGCTGAACATCCTGTTGTTCACGGTGTTTGTAGTATTTTTCTGCTTCTTTTATACGGCGTTGATGTTCAACCCGGTAGAAGTGGCGGATAACCTGAAGCGTTCCGGAGCATTCGTTCCAGGAATTCGCCCAGGGCAGCAGACTGCCAATTATATAGATGGCGTGCTGACCAGGCTGACAGTGTTTGGTTCGGCGTATATCGCCCTGGTGTGCCTGATGCCACAGTTTTTGGTTGTCATGTGGAATGTGCCCTTTTATCTGGGCGGTACCTCGCTGCTGATTGTGGTAGTTGTGGTAATGGATTTTATGGCCCAGGTGCAGAGTCATCTGATGTCACACCAGTACGATTCGGTGATGAAGAAGGCCAATTTGAAGAATTATGGTGGTTCTGGCGGCGCTCGTTGATTGCGGCGGGGTCGGACCGGTTAGGGAGTAGGTGTTATGAAAGTACGTGCATCAGTAAAAAGGATCTGCAGGAACTGCAAGGTGGTTCGCCGCAAGGGTGTAGTCCGCGTGATCTGCAATACGGATCCTCGTCACAAGCAGCGTCAGGGCTAATCCTGTACGCGATAGTTGATTTTTAGCAACGATATCGCTAGACTACTGCGCCTTTTGTGTGCCCCCACGTATTCAGTTGGAATACGGTGGCCTTATAAAAGGTGCTTTTACATACAGCGAAGACAAATGATTGGAGAGAGTTGAATGGCTCGTATTGCCGGCGTCAACATACCAGATAACAAGCACGCTGTTATCTCATTGACCTACATTTACGGAGTGGGACGCAGTCAGGCCCAGCGCCTGTGCGCCGATACCGGTGTGGCGGAGAACGTCAAGATCGGTGAATTGACCGAACAGGAAATGGATTCTCTGCGGACCAAAGTAAGTGAAATGTCTGTAGAGGGCGATTTGCGCCGCGAAGTATCCATGAACATCAAGCGTTTGATGGATCTGGCTTGCAATCGTGGCCTGCGCCATCGCCGGGGTCTTCCCCTGCGCGGTCAGCGGACCAAAACCAATGCCCGTACTCGTAAGGGGCCGCGCAAGCCGATTCGCAAGTAATTTACAATCTGCGGATCCTTTTTAGTGTAGCTGCACCACAGTGCAGTGTTGATATTAAAGCAGGAATCAAAATATGGCTAAGCCAGGTGCTAAAAGCACTCGTAAGAAAATTACCAAGACCGTTGTCGATGGCATTGCCCATATCCACGCGTCTTTTAACAACACCATCATAACTATCACTGACAGGCAGGGTAATACCCTCAGTTGGGCGACTTCTGGTGGTTCCGGTTTTCGTGGATCACGTAAAAGTACGCCCTTCGCTGCGCAGGTTGCAGCGGAGCGTGCCGGTGAGGCGGCTAAGGAATATGGCTTGAAGAACCTGGATGTACAGGTTAAAGGGCCTGGTCCTGGTCGGGAGTCTGCCGTTCGTGCCTTGAACTCCTGTGGCTACAAGATCAGCAACATTACAGACGTCACGCCTATTCCACACAATGGCTGCCGTCCCCCCAAGAAACGTCGCGTTTAACGCTTCCGTAGAACACATACAGGATAGAATTGACATGGCTCGATATATTGGACCCAAGTGCAAGCTCTCCCGTCGTGAAGGAACGG
>CBDTVJ010000238.1:0-6483 GCA_965363655.1 uncultured Halieaceae bacterium
CAGTTATCGCTGCAGCTTTGTTAAAACACCTAAATATGTAGAGGAAACCGCTGCCCAGCAGGTGAAATTTCGAAGCTTTGGCCACAATGCTCCCGGCGGATTTTTCAAAAATTTACACATGCCAGCCAACGCTGCCAATACCAGCATCGTCTATCACGGCGGCAAGTTACTGACATTGTTTGAAGGCGGCCTGCCCTGGGAACTTGACCTGGATACACTGGACACCATTGGCCCGGAAAATTTCGATGGCGCATTAAAGGGCATGGATACGTTTAGCGCACACGGAAAATTGCACCCGCGCAGCGGAGACTATTTTAATTTTGGTATGGGCACTGGCATCAAGCCAAAAATCAACCTCTACAAAATTTCGCCACAGGGCAAAATGACCAACCGCAACGCCGTGCCTATAGAGCGCATGGCGTTTTGTCATGACAATGCCATGACAGAAAACTACCTGGTGTTTATGGTGATGCCAGTCAACTTCACCAGCCCATTACAAGTATTACTGGCGCGCGATACCATCGACAAAAATATGGTATTCCAGCCGGAAGCAGGCATGAAAGTCTACGTCGTATCACTGAATGACTTTAGCCTGGTCCGAACTTTCGAGGTGGAGCCTTTCATGTTTGCGCACAGTTCGAACTGCTGGGAACGCGATGGCGAGTTATTTATCGATGTCATCGCCATGTCGGAAAAAGACGGCGAAGAAGGCACGCTTTTTTCTCGCAATCTTTTCACCCAGCCACGCCCTTCAACGGGACGGCTGACGCGCTATCGCCTGGATATGAAAACTGGCGCCTCGAAAAAGGAAGTTCTGCCCAGCGCCATCCCCGGCGAATTTCCCCAGTGGGATTGGCGCAAGACCGGCTCTGAAACCCGGTACACTTACACGGCCGGTATTTGCGAGAACGAAACCCCGGGATTTTACAACGCCCTGCAGCGGGTCGATTATCAAACCGGTGAAACTACAGTCTACGATTGTGGCCCGGGCCGCTATACCTCAGAGCCCATTTTCGTCCCCAGAAGCCCGGACGCCGACGAAGCGGATGGCTATATTCTCTGCGTGATCTATGACGCAGCCACTGAGCTTTCGGAATTAATGATACTGGACGCGGCTTCAATGGCCGATGAAATAGCTGTTGTACCACTGAAAAACCATATACCCCACGGCTTCCACTGCGGGTACACTCCCCTGTGAAGCGCCACATAACTTGAGCAGCAACAACATTTCAGGGCAGTAATATGAGAATACCACTTATGATAGCAGCGGCTTTGCTAGTGCCGCTGGCCGCCCAGGGCGAAAACGCTGCCCCGGCCCACGGCATACTGGAAATCAGAGTAACCAATATAGAGAACGCCAGTGGCACCATGTATGTGGCTGTGCAGGATTCGGCCGAGAATTGGCTGGACTCCGACCCCGAAATCAAACCTTTTCGCGATGCTATGCAAGCAGTCTCCAGCACTGATGATGTGCTGATTAGCCTGGAGGGTTTACCACCCGGGAAGTACGCAATTTCGGTGTTTCAGGATCTTGATGGAGATGCCGAACTGGCTACCAACTTTATCGGGTTCCCCAAGGAACCCTTCGGTTTCTCTGCACCCATGGGCAAATTTGGCCCGCCGAAATTTGAAGAAGCTGCCGTCGAATTTTCCGGGGAAGATACCAGCGTGGAAATCACGCTAAACCAATAACTGCCTGATGGAACCATAGAGGTGCCTCACGCTGGATCAGGTTAATTGGTTCTTCATGCTTTGACGGTGCGTCATAATGCAATAAGTCACAACAGCGCGACCACAGCCAAGACTCATTCGAGGCGCTTATGGCCAATGAAAAAGACGCGGATTTGCCGCGTGGTGTAAAACTGCTGCACGACCCGGTGCACAACAAGGGCACTGCATTTACCGATGCCGAGCGTGACCAACTGGGCCTGCGTGGCTTGCTGCCGCCCAGAGTCAGCTCTCCGGACACGCAGGAACTGCGCGTTATTGGCAACATACGAAACAAAGCGAATGATCTTGAGCGTTACCTGTTCCTGGTTTCGCTACAGGACCGTAACGAAACTCTCTTCTACCGAGTGCTTATCAACCACATCGAAGAGATTATGCCCCTGATCTACACGCCCACGGTGGGTAAAGCTTGCCAGCAGTTCTGTCATATCTACCGCAGATCCCGCGGCCTCTATATATCACTGCAGGATGCAGGTCGGGTGCGTGAAATTTTGCACAACTGGCCGCACCCGGATGCCCGCGTGATTGTGGTTACCGACGGCGAACGCATACTGGGGCTGGGTGATCTGGGCGCTGCGGGCATGGGCATACCCATCGGCAAGCTCTCACTTTATACCGCCTGTGCGGGCATTCATCCGACTCATTGCCTGCCCGTAACACTGGATGTAGGCACCAACAACGAAGAGCTTCTCAACGATCCACTTTACCTCGGTCTTGAGCGGCGCCGGGAGCGCGGCGAAGCCTATGATGCCTTGGTGGAGGAATTCATCAGCGCTGCTCATGATGTCTTCCCCAGCGCGCTCATACAACTGGAGGATTTCGGCAATCAGAATGCCTTCCGGCTACTGCGTAAATACAGGGACGAATTATGCCTGTTTGACGATGATATACAGGGCACGGGGGCGGTAGCGCTGGCGGGGCTGCTGGGAGCGCTGCGCATCTCGGGCGGCACGCTTGACCAGCAGCGGATACTATTTTTTGGCGCGGGGCAAGCGGGCATCGGAGTTGGCAACACTCTCGTCGCCGCCATGGTTGAACAGGGGCTTTCACTGGAGGAAGCACATCGCAAATGCTGGTTTTTTGACAGTCAGGGTTTGCTGGTAGCAGGACGCAATGACATTCCGCCACAGAAAGCGCCGTTTGCCCATGATCACCCGGCCGTTGGTGACTTTATCGAAGCCATTGGCGCTCTCCAGCCCAGCGCAATCATTGGCTGTGCAGGTAAGGCAGGTGCTTTCACACAGCCGGTGATACATGCAATGGCACAGAATAACAAACGGCCGATCGTCTTTGCACTCTCCAACCCAACCGCCAGCGCCGAATGTACCGCCGAACAGGCCTATCACTGGAGCGCAGGCAGCGCCATTTTTGCCAGTGGCAGTCCGTTTGAGCCAGTAAAACTGGACGATAAAACCTATGTATCCGGCCAGAGCAATAATGCATACATATTTCCCGGAGTCGGCCTGGGTGCGATAACTAGCGGCAGCAGGCGTGTCACCGACGAAATGTTTCTCGCTGCCGCGAGGGTGCTTGCCGATCAAGTTACCGACGAAGACCTGGACATCGGCCGGGTCTTCCCCTGTCTTTCGCGTATTCGCGAGGTATCTGCCCTGATCGCTGCGGAAGTGGCCAGCATAGCCTACCGACAAGGTTTGGCACGCGGCCCGGCTCCTGAGAATATTCTGGAAGACATCCGCGGGCAAATGTTCCAGCCACTGTACCCGCATTACGCCTGAATTTACGGGGCACCAAATTCACCGGCTGGCACCTGAGACGTTCCGGTTTTGCCGCGCTGTACAGCGCAAAGCAAACCTGGTGGTGCAGCAGTAGACTATCGCTCTTCCTTGAAGTTCTTTGCATAAAACAACCCAATTACATTGTGCGCAATATATTATGGCTATAGTATTGCCAGCGATTAATCTTTCACCAAAATAGATAGGACATAGTCATGCTCGATCAATATTTTGTCTCTTATTGTGGTCTGTTATTTATCCTGTCCACGCTCTTGTTACAAACGATGGTTGCCACTATCGCGCACCGCAAACAATCCCAGTATGTTCCAGGTATCGTCAATGAGACCCTGGGTCATGATTCTTTCGTCTTCCGCAGCCACCGAACCTTCCAGAATTCACTGGAGAACGCACCCTTAATGTTTGGTACGGCCATACTTGGCGTTCTGGTGGCTTTGAACCCGGCCTGGCTGGCCGCGACCGTCTGGACCTTTGCCATCGCGCGATTTATTCACATGGTGTTGTATTACGCTATTGCCACTGAGAAAAACCCAAGCCCGCGCTCATTTTTCTATGCCATCGCGTTACTAAGTAATCTGGTTTTACTCGGAATGATTTTCGTACATCTGGTCTGATCAGCAATTAGCAGGTTTAATGTGGCCTGCACATCGCTGTTGCATAATCGCATTGCCAATACCAGGCAAATAGGGAGATGAATGAAAAATGAAAAATCGGGAATTTGGTATCGTTATCTACGGCGCAACCGGCTATACAGGAAAATTAGTCGCTGACTATATGAACAGGCAATACGGTGTTAACCGTGATGTGTCCTGGGCAATTGCCGGTCGCAGTCTTGAGAAGCTGGCAGCAACCCGCGACGAATTGGGTATTTCGGCCGCTTTGCCTCTGATACTGGCTGATGCCAGCGACCCGTCATCCCTGCATAGCATGGCTGCGCGCACGAAAGTGGTGCTGACTACGGTTGGCCCCTATCAACTTTATGGCACAGAACTGGTAGCGGCTTGCGCGCTGGCTGGCACCGACTACGTAGACTTGTGCGGTGAACCCACCTGGATGAAGGAGATGATTTCGGCTCATTCGGATGCAGCGAAATCCAGCGGGGCACGCATCGTTTTCTCTTGCGGCTTCGATTCCATTCCTTTTGACCTTGGCGTTTACTTTGTACAACAGGCCGCCATGGAGCAATTCGGCGCAGTAGCGCCTCGCGTAAAAGGACGAGTACGCGGCATGCAAGGCACCTGGTCTGGCGGCACACTTGCGAGCTTCAAAGCCACCATGGCCGCCGCTGCGCAAGATCCGGATTTGGTAGCAACATTGATGGATCCCTTTGCCCTCACGCCTGGCTTTACCGGTGCAGAACAGCCCAACGGCATGCAAACCACGTATGATGATGTCGTCAAGAGTTGGCTTGCTCCCTTTGTGATGGCGACCATCAACACCAAGAACATTCACCGCTCGAACCTGCTGCTGGAGCAACAGTATGGCGCCGATTTCGCTTATGACGAGATGCTTATGACAGGACCGGGAGACCAGGGAGAAGCCATTGCCAAAGCGGTAGCCGAAGATAACTCCATGGCCAATGATCCGACCCAGCCTGGAGAGGGCCCTAGCCGTGAAGAGCGGGAAAATGGCTTCTACGACGTGCTATTTGTGGGCGAAACTGCCGATGGAAAAACGATCTGTGCTGCGGTGAAGGGCGATATGGATCCAGGCTATGGCTCTACATCAAAAATGATTGCGGAGAGCGCTGTTTGCCTGCTGCAGAACCCGGAAGCTGCTGCCGGCGGTATCTGGACCCCTGCCTCTGCCATGGGAGCACTGCTGATTGAGCGCCTGCAGGAAAATGCAGGGCTCACATTTGAGTTGGAGCAGCTCTGAGTTAGCGAACAATCCTGGTTTCCAGGTAGACCCTCCAGCGAGCAGAGAAGTAACAGAACTAGCGGTTGCTGCAAAATCGCCCGATTATAGCCATAGGGCCCCTCCTGGAATGAGGTGGCTTATGGACGGCGCTTATTGCGGGCATCGACTACACTTATGGCCCCCGATCGATACATTGGATACACTCGACCCCCCGGCTAGACCACACCAACCTGACACAGGACACCGATATGATCTACCAGAGTGACCAGCTCACGATAAATCGCCTGGACGGCGATATCGCCGAGCTGAACTTCGACCTCCAGGGCGAATCAGTCAATAAATTTGATAATGCCACCGTTAGCAGCCTCACTGCAGGCCTGGATGCACTGGAGGCAGAAAGTGGCATTAAAGGCCTGCTGGTTACCAGCGCGAAGCCCGTCTTCATCGTGGGTGCGGACATCACCGAATTCACCAGCCTGTTCGGCGCCAGCAAGGAAGAGATCAAACCGTTCACCGCTTCCAACAACAAGAACTTTAACCGCATTACCGGCCTGCCCTACCCCAGCGCCGTTGCCATCAATGGCTTCGCCATGGGTGGTGGACTGGAATGCTGCCTGGCCTGTGATTTCAGGGTGATGAGCACTGGCGCAAAAATTGGCCTGCCCGAAACGAAGTTGGGTATCCTGCCAGCCTGGGGCGGCACAGTCCGCCTACCACGCATCATCGGCGTGGATGAAGCTGTGATGTGGATGGCCACAGGCGCTGAGAAACGCCCTGACGCTGCACTCAAGGCAGGCGCTGTAGATGCAATCGCAGCACCCGAGCAACTGCGCGCTGTGACCCTGGCAACCCTGCAGGGCGCTATCGACGGCAGCCTGGACTACCAGCAGCGCCGCGCCCTCAAGCACGACCCCCTGCCCCTGAACGACACCGAGGCCATGATGTCCTTCTTCACCATCAAAGCCATGGTGGCAGAGCAGGCGGGCAGGAACTACCCCGCCCCCATCAAGGTGGTGGAGGTGATCGAGGCCGCACGCAACATGGGCCTGGAAGACGCCCTGGAAGTAGAAGCCGATGCCTTCGCCGAGCTGGCAACCACTCCGGTTGCCTCCGCCCTGGTCGGTGTTTTCCTGAATGACCAGCT
>CBDTVJ010000239.1:0-6462 GCA_965363655.1 uncultured Halieaceae bacterium
CGAAGCGGCCTCTTTGCCGCTAGCGGGGATTACCGCCTGGGAGGCGCTTATCACTACGGCACAATTGAGTGCTGGGCAAAAGGTGTTGATCCATGCCGGCTCTGGCGGCGTTGGATCTATTGCGATTCAGCTGGCAAAATCTCGCGGCGCACATGTCATCGCAACCACATCAGGAAAAAACCGGGCGCTGGTGGAATCGTTGGGGGCCGATGAAGTAATCGACTACAAGACTCAGAATTTCGCGGAAATCCTCAGTGATATTGACGTCGTCTTCGACACCCTTGGCGGCGACATTCAGGAATCGTCCTGGTCTGTCATGAAAAAAGGCGGCATCCTGGTGTCGATTGTTAGCCCCCCTGCCGAGGAAAAAGCGAAAGAACGGGGTGTTCGCTGCGCGTTCGTTTTTATCGAACCCAATGCTGCCATTCTTGAACAACTGGCGAAACTTGTTGAACACGGTAAATTACGCCCCATTATTGGTGCTGAATTCGCGCTAGAGGATATCGCAAAAGCACATGCACTTAGCGAATCCGGGCGCACGGTAGGCAAAATTGTTTTATATGTTGGACAACCCTGACCACCAGGGCCGAGTGGCCGCTTAGTCCCGCGTCTTTGTGCAATAACTAAACCTCTATGCTTTCAAATCTAATGTAGATATTTGATTTACTTACCCGGCAATTGTCGCCGAATGGCCGCTACCTTGTCAGTACCTCGCTTATCAAAGCGTTATATTGCGCGCACAAGACAATAATTTTTTGATGCCAGGTATATGTGAATACACCTGGCATCTCATTTTTACCAGGTGCTAGCTTGAGCATTATCCCAGTCGTACTTCCAGTTTTCTGGCATTGCATTGGCGTCCAGAAGACAGCCTAACGAAAGTTCTGGGTACAGCTGTGCGTAGTTTCTGACGTCTGTACCTTGAACTCGACGGTTAATATGGTGAGGACGAAGATCTTCAGTACTATTCAAGCCTGCGGCACCAAGAAGCTCCACCAGATTTCTAACCGTTCCTTGATGGAAGTTAGCGACCCTTTGAGCCTTATCCGTTACTACTATGGCTTTATTGCGAGACGGGTTTTGGGTCGCAATACCGGTAGGACAGTGGTCAGAATTACAGGTTCGTGACTGGACACAACCCAGTGCCAGCATCATGCCTCGGGCGGAGTTAACCGTATCAGCTCCCAAAGCCATGGCTCGCAGAATGTGGAAGGCGCTAAACATTTTTCCGGATGCGATAATGCGAATCTGATCCCTTAAACCAACCCCGATAAGTGCACTATTCACGAATATTAGAGCATCGCGGATGGGTGTACCGACTGAGTTGGTCATTTCGGTGGGAGCGGCACCTGTGCCACCTTCGCCACCGTCAACGGTAATGAAATCCGGTTTGATCCCCGTTTCAAGCATCGCTTTACATATTCCCAAAAACTCGTCACGACGACCTATACATAACTTAAAGCCCACTGGCTTACCACCAGATAATTCACGTAATTTACGCACGAAATGCAGTAATTCCACAGGAGTTGAAAACGTGGAGTGTGACGCAGGAGATACCACATCCTGACCCATTGGCACATGGCGAATCAGGGCAATTTCCTCTGTTAATTTAGCAGCAGGTAAGATCCCGCCGTGGCCTGGTTTGGCCCCTTGAGATAGTTTTATTTCTATCATCTTCACCACCTCTTTAGTGGCATTTTCCTCGAAGGTTTGGGGATTGAAGCCACCTTTGTCATTACGGCAGCCAAAATAACCTGTGCCAATTTGCCAAACAATGTCGCCACCATGTTCAAGGTGATAAGGACTCATGCTGCCTTCACCCGTATTGTGGGAAAACCCGCCTATCCTGGCACCCTTATTTAACGACATAATCGCATTTTTGCTCAATGCACCATAACTCATTGCGGAAATATTCAATGGAGAAGCCATATAGGGTTTTGTACATTCATCGCCACCGAATTTTATGCGCGGCGAAAAATCCGTTAAATGTCTAGGCTGCAGTGAATGGTTCACCCATTCGTAGCCAGCACGATTTACATCAAATATGGTACCGAAAGGACGCGTGTCTCTGGTGCCTTTGGCACGTTGATAAACCAAAGAACGAAATTCTCTGGAAATTGGACTGCCATTTGTTTCGTTTTCAACAAAATATTGTTGGATTTCTGGCCGGAAAAATTCAAATAAGTAACGAATCCGGCCCACTAGAGGGTATAAACGTTTTATAGATTGTTTCGTTTGCAGCATATCTAACAGCCCCAAAATAATCATAGGCGCTACCACTACAAACAACCAAAGAGCGTTAGGTGCCACTAAACCTAGTGCGCAAATGAGTACAGGGGCAGCGAACACAAAAACAATAAAATATTGACGAAATGTCATGAAATTATTTCCCTAAAAATGAAAACCATTAAATGCTGACGAAGGGGCAAGAACTTAAAGTGTGCTATTCCGGCGTTAATGTTAGACGCAAAACGATTGCGTCAGGTTTTACAACGGAGTTTTTCTGGCAACTTGTCTTATCGAACTACCTCTCCTGAAGAATCGAAAAATTTCTGCACAACCTACTGACCCTCAAGACTTCTATGTTCTTGACGGTGTACTGACCACGTTATGGTTTCGAGGTTCCATATTTTTCCGGTCGCCACTCGAAGCACCCTAAGCTTAAGTAGTATAAAAGGTACTGGCAAGTAACGTTTATCCCCGATTCAGCCTGTAAACCTTCAACGATTGATCCGACACATCGGCGACTGCTGAGATTGAATCAGCAATGGGTAAATACGGCGTGTTGTATCATTTCTGAAGTAAATCGGAATCACTTATAAATATTGGGATATTTCATTCAGCCATTGCTGTCGAATTTCAGCTAACTTGTCAGTATCTAGAATCGGGTTCAGCTAAAATGGACCTCGACTGGTGATATATGTATAAGTTTTGCTAAACAAGCGCATGCTGGAAGGATGAAGATCAAAAAAAGAAGAGCCTCTATGCGCTACTGTCTTTTGTGGGTTGGAACATTATCCTTTCTCGCGATCATTGTCCTGACAGCATGGTTGCTAGCAGATCGGCCTCAGGTAATTGAGGTGCGACTGAATAAAATATCCCAGGCTATGCCCAAACAGCAGGAACCAGTCCCGCCTTCAGAACTGCCGAGTATCGTAGCTGTAGCTCCAACACTCGAAGGCTCTTCATCGCCATCGTCAGATATCGCTAAGGAGAATAATCTTCAAAGAGGTACGGTGTCAGTATGGGGAAGTGTGTCTACAAGCTATGGCAACATTATCGCAAACGAGACAATACGCCTGATTTCAGAAAGTGTCAGTCAGGCCTACTCCGAAATCAGTGATCGAAATGGGCACTTTAATTTTGGCAATATCCTGCCCGCATCAGACTATCAATTATCAGTTTCACCAAAAGGAATGTACAAGCGGGTTTCAATAGATTCCCTTGAGATTTTGACCAATCAAGGCGCGCTATCGATTGTTTTGGATCCACTTGAGTTAGCTACGCTCAAGGGGAGAGTTGTTAATGTTGAAGGTATTGTTGTGCCCGGCTACGAAATGAGAATTCAAAGTCCATTAAAAGCCAGATGGATACGAAAAATTGTGCCGGATATTATTGGAAAATTCGACATTAAAAACGTCCCGGTCGGACCGATAGTATTTTCCAAAACATTTGGCCTGGCCCTAATGGTAACCGGCCATGAATTGTCTGGGGAGTCGCAAACTTCTATTGAACTGGTAGTGGATGTTGGTAACAACATGTTGAAGGGTGTGGTGTACGACGAGTTCAACCATGCGGTTCCTGGTGCGACGGTAATTCTAGAATGGAGGCATCATTACGAGGGAGCCACTAGTATTGTTACTCGCAGGCGTACGACTCGTCCAACCGGAGAGTTTCTCTTTCAGGGCCTTGGTAAAGGCGAACATGAATTACTGGCAACTTCTTTTGATGGCCTGGTGGGTCGTCAGATCGTTGACGTTGGTAGTGATAATTCAGAAAGGGTTGTGATTATAAAAAGGAAACGATTGAACCCGGAATAAACACAACAGGCTATATGAGCGTTTGCAAGACGTAGGAGAAACCTGTGATATTGGAAGTAGTGACCTGGGACATCAAGCCAAACATGGAGAGTGCGTTTGAGTTGGCATTTGGTAAAGCGCAAACATTCTTAACAGTGGATTTTCTGGAGCAATATATGCTCGACCACCTTGATGACTTTACCGATGTCGTAAAATGAAGGCGCGCAAAATCCCCGGTGCTATTTTGTTTGCACTTATGCCAGCGAATCGTATATCCGTTTGAAAAATTGCTCGGCGAAGATCATCACCACAACGACCACAATGAAGGCGATCAGACCATTCATCGGGCCGTAGAACATCACACTGCTTCCGAAGGCAAAATTGACCGCTTCGAGGATGACCAGCTTGGAGCTAAAGAGCACAGCCCAGGTCGACAGACCGCGAAATATTTTGGCCGATACCCCCGGCTTTTCCTTAAAGTAGTTTGTGATTCGATTTACGATTGCCACGGTTGCCTGCAACAGAACCTGGAGTAGCAAGGCAGCCATTAATGAAATCGAAAAACTTTCGATAAACACCAATTCCCAGTATTGAACGAAAAGGTTAAGCACGGTGAGATCAACCAGTACAAAAAATATATGTCTAAAGTAGATCTGCTGTCTTACTGAAAGCGTGAGGACCTGTTCGTTTGGCAAGGTGCTATTTGTCACATGAATTCGCAGAAGGTAGGTGAGGCTGAAGAGTAATCGCTCGGTCGTCTTTTTCCAAGTTGCTTCTAGCAAAAGAAGAAATTCGATTGCCAACGATAATCAAATCAATTGAATTATGGCATGTTTGTCATAAGGTAATGTTTGATCCCATATCTACAGCCAGGATCATGTTGGTTCGGTGAGTGGAGTGATCGTGGGCAAACTAGTTCTGATCGTCGCGATCGGCTTTGCAATATGGACCCGGGACATGGCCGAGTTACCCTTTATGTCGCCAGCAGGTGCTTTCGACCAGAAAGATAACCCTGTGGTGTGGAAGTTCACGGTGAAAGGCTGTGCGAAACCCTGCAAGGACGAGCGCAATGGATTGAAGCCTAGACGAGTTGCTTTTGAAACAGGTGCCATTCGGGACACACACTTCTGCATCGACGCTGGCAAGCCAGAAGACTCAGGATTCCTGGTTCAGCCGTAAAAATGATGAAATTTGGTTCAGGTAACAGAATTTCGGTTTTTCGAAAGTGTCTGTCCCATCATGTGCTCCATGATTCAGCAATGAAATCTACAAAAGCTCGTACTTTTGCAGAAACGAATTGGCTGTATGGATATACAACATATAGCCCAGTAGTCATCGGCGTGTATTGGTCCAGGACGGTTTCCAATCGCCCTTCTTTTAAGGCACTGGCTATCATAAATGTCGGCCCTATGAATATACCGTTACCGTTCAGCGCTGCGTTCATCAGTATATTTCCCATATCTGAACGAAGGTTGCCATTCACCTTAATATTGATGTTTTCCCCCTGATCACCTCTGAACTGCCAGTGATCCGCATCAGGCCGCTGTGAATAGATCAGGCAGTTATGTGTTTCGAGTTCACGGGGATGTTCGGGCTTACCATACTTTTTCAGGTATTCGGGTGATGCGAAGGCATCTAAGCTACATGGCATAAGCAGTCGCGAGATCAAGCTCGAATCTTCTAGTTTCCCAACCCTGAGCGCTACATCGATACCCTCTTCTACAAGATCCACCAACCGGCCGGAGATATGTATATCCAGTTCAATCCTGGGAAATTGCTGTTGAAAGCTCAGTAGTACCTCAGGGAGTAATGACATAGCAAGGCTCTCGGGGGCCGAAATCCGCAACCGGCCTTGTGGTTCATGCTGCAAGGGTAAGACTGATTGCTCAGCCTCTCGCACGTCTGACAGGATCCGATGCGAATAACTCGCAAATACTTCGCCTGCATGAGTGAGGTGTAGACGTCGGGTGGTGCGGTGAAGAAGCTGAACCCCAAGATGTTGTTCGAGGAGAGAAACTCGCTTACTCACTACGGGCTTGGATATGCCCAGTGCGTCGGCTGCGGCAGTAAAACTGCCATTCTCAACAACAGCAGAAAATGTCTCGAGATAAGGAAGAATACTCATATTGGTTAACATTTAGAAACAATGAGTTTCTTTTTACCATGTTTATGCTCGTATTATAACTGTATATACTTATTTGCAACGTAATTCAAACCATGAGTTGTACTCGAATCACTGGGTATAAAACAAACACAGAACTTATTTAGGCGAACATTATGATGAAAAATACTGCTAATACATACGGGGTAGTCGCTAAAAGCTTCCACTGGCTGCTATTCCTGATGCTTACCTTCTCAATTGTAGCGGGAAACTTTCTTGCCTCCATGCCCAAAGGGGCTGAGAAACTGCAGGCCGCGGGTATGCATAAATCATTTGGTGCTG
>CBDTVJ010000240.1:0-6431 GCA_965363655.1 uncultured Halieaceae bacterium
AATCAATTCTGACAAACGTGATTTTTGCCCAATGGTCACTCCCGACGGAAAGTAACTCTTCTTTTCCAGTAAACGCGTGGGTGAAGGAGACATCTTTTGGGTCGATGCGAAAGTAATAGAAACACTAAAAGATGATTGAGCGATTATTCACCAAGGGACTCCCATTAAGTCACATATTCCATCCACATGCTGCTTTGGCCGATAGCACTATGTCGCACCGCTAAAAATCATACCGGGCAAGTAGCCGCTTACTGCACCGCCCCTCGGCTCAGGTTGTGGCATATAACAGGTAGCGGCCAAGAGAGGGGAGATACTTGATTAAGCGATTCAGACTACCTGTAATTCAAACAGTAATGGATTCCTTCACATATGCGTTCAGGAAGTTCCCGTCGCTATTCGTCCTTACGTTTGTCGCTTCGGTTCTCGTTGAACCTTTGATGTTTCTGATCCTTCAAGTCACTGGTAGCTTTGCCGAGTTTTCTCTCTTTGCACAATCCGGACTGTCCACTGATTACACAATTGCTTCAATTCTTAAAATTCTGCTTGGTGTCTTGATTATCTTGGTTGCTGTCTTGCTGTTTTTTGCATTGATTGCCGTGCCGATCATTAGCCACATCACACACGGTGAGCGGCTGTGGCTGGTTCGTATAAACAGCACTACACCTGGCTACATGATAGCCCAGCTTCCCGTCATCCTCATTCTCGCAGGGATCGGTTTTGTCGCCGTTATAGAATCCGGCGCAATAACGCTTGTGTTGTCCCCCGCCATAATCGCGTTTGGTTATGTTGGTGTTCGTCTTTCGCTTGTTCCGGTCGACGTCGTTGCGAGCGGCTCGCTCAACTTTGGTAAAGGTCTTGCGCTCTCCAAATACAACGGATTCCGTCTTCTTGTCATCATGCTCCTAACCGGACTTCCGGTCTTGATTATCGGTCTGATTTCGATGGAGACTGTCCTTGGTCTTTATGGGACAGATGATGGCTCGGTAACGGTCGTCAGCGAACCCAATTCTTCTCAAATCTTTCATGGCGGACTGAGGCAGATACTTGAGCTCTATATCTACACTTACAGCAGGCCTGCCTTTGTCGCCGCCAACGGGATTGTCTTCCTCTTCATGGCCTTTGCTGGAGGAATAATGTTGAGCGCTCCCGCCATCGCATATCGTAAGCTGGCAAAGGGGATTGTTCGCCGTCAGCAATAGTTGGACAATTCAAAGTGTTTGAATAAGAGAGTGTTTTTTTTGGCTCATCACAACTCAGAAGAAGAACGATGATGACAAAGAAAAAGGAGTTTTTATTTTTCCAATCGCTCAATTTGATTCTTTGCCTCTAATGAGAGAAGTTCTTCACTTCACTTGCTGATTAAGATTGGACACGAGTCCAGTTTTCTGAACAGCTGCTCCTGGCCGATACCGCCAATTCAAGATACTCAAATTATTGGCTATCAAATAGCCGCTCTACGCCATATAGCTGACGGTCGTCCTGCAGTATCGCCAATAGGAGCAAACGGCCAAAACCAGCCCTTAAAGCACCTTTTATCCAGGTAAATACTCATATTCATTTTAGCTGCAATTGGTTTTAGCTCTGACCCCAATAATCACAAAATGTGAGAGTTGAACGCAAAATGTGAGATTGTTCAAAAACTGTATACTCTGAGAAGTGGTACTTTATTTTTTCTATATATTAAAGGAATTTATCCATGCAAATCAGAGATATTCTCCAGGTAAAAGGGACAGAAGTGGTGACGATAGGTAGCGGCCAGACCATCCACGATGCTATCGGTAAACTCAACGAGCACGGTATCGGCGCTTTGGTTGTAACGGGCGAAGGTGAGAAGATTGTCGGCATCATCACAGAGCGGGACGTCCTCCGGATATGCGGTAGCAATTGTGTCCGCCTGAATGAGCCCAAGACGCAAGAACAACTCGATTGTCCATCCCTCGTTCAGGATACTATGACGAAGGAACTCATCATTGGTATTCCCGACGATAACGTCAACTATGTCATGGGAATCATGTCGAAAAATCATATACGTCACCTGCCAATTTTGGATAACGGAAGACTGATGGGAATCGTTTCAATCGGCGATTTGGTTAACGCACACCTTGAAGAGAAGGACTTCGAGAATCGAATGCTGAAGGACTACATTCAGGGAGCGGTGCGCAAGAGTGGCTAATGACGGCAAATGGCCGAGGGTGTGTGAAAACTATTTGACTGCCTCTGATTTTGGGACAACGTGCAGAGAACAGGTTGGTCAGGTGTCTATTTTGATCTGTAACCCCCATTCTCTGGTCAATAAATCATAATGAACAGAGAACATTTCCCACTTGAGTTTTCTAACTTTGGGTTTTCACACAGCCTCGGCCAATAGGAGACATTAGCGAATATAAAAAGGGCCACCACTGTGACCCTTAGTTATTTCATCAGATTGGTTAATCTTTTAGAATAGACGTCTTCTATTAGCAAACACCATCAAGCCAATAAGCATGGTTAACAGTATCAGTGTCCATTCAGATAGCGTAGGTATAGGTTCCACTGATACTGAAGGTGGTGGCGTGACAACATCGTCTACACAATCCACATCAACACCAAGCACATCGGAACCATTTATCGTGCCAAATCCATTGGTCACATCACAGGTCTGGCCCGTTGGTTGTGTCAGTACCGTGACATCATAGGTGCTTCCATCCGGCAATGCGGTAGCAAATACAAAAACGCCATTTGCACTCACCACCAGGTCATCGGTTAAGTTGTTTTGCAGAGTCACACTATTCGGGCCTAATCCGGATGCCGAGCCGTTTATGGTGTAAAGGGGTTCGGGGTTGTCTGTACAGGTCACGGCAACATCGGTGACATCCGCATCGGAAATTGTTCCACTGCCGTTGCTGACGGTACAGGTTTGTCCCGTGGGTTCTGTCGATACGGTAACGACATAAGAAAAACCAACTTCCAGCTCCGTAGCAAAGGTAAAGGCAGTGGCTGCCACTGCTAATGTATCACCACCATTGTTTTGCAGTGCCAGACCGGAACCTGTTAAGCCGGACACTGTACCGCCTACGGAATAGGTAGGAACAACATCCGTCACACATGTCACGGTAACATTAGTGATATTTGCTGTTATATTCGTACCGCTACCATTCGTAACAGTGCAGGTTTGCCCTGTAGGTTGACTAGATACGGTAACCGCATAGTCACTACCTTCTGCCTGTGCCGTAAAGGTAAAGCCATCATTGGTGGTTTTGATAATGTCATCACCACCATTATTTTGAAGCGTGACGCTACCCGTTAAACCGGAAACTGTACCGCCTACGGTGTAAGTGGTAGGAGGCACCCCGCTAGCAGCCCACTGGAGGCTGTTTTCAGTGATTTGTAATCCGTTCGCTGTCTCTAAATCATAGTCGGCCGGGTGCCCATAAAAGGGTGTTATTACAACGCCAAGTGTATTGTGGACAATGAGTGCAGCACCGTTGGGGCCAGTGGCGAGTACAGTTCCACTTGCTCCTGGCTGTTCAACATACGTCATGTACAGGTATCCAAGGTTTTGAATACCAAGACTTAAGCCTGTTGTAATAGGGTGCGAATTGTCGAGAATGTCTAAATCTGTGGGCGTCTGCCAGTTTAACTGCCCCCCGGTTATTAGGCCGAAGGCAGAAGCTGTGGTTTCTGTGTTAGAGCCACGTAAAAACACAACCCCGACCGAATTGCTGGTGACAGCATCGACTAAGTGGCCAATATCAAGTGGATTGGCAGATTGGAATTGAAATGCAACTACATCATATACAGAGTAGTCGAAAGAACCATTCCATGTCGTGGCATTAGACGTTGTTACAGTATGCCCCAGCCCTGTAAGACGATTTTCAACATCAATTGTACCTCCAGAGCCTTCAGCCAGAAGAATCTGCAAGGCACTCGCATTCTGTATTGACAGCGCAACTAATATGATTGAGGCAAATAGTGTGCGGAGATGGCGTTTATTCATAATAGTCTTTCCTTGAAGGTTGTTCTCCAAATTACCACCAACTTCTGCTTCCAATAACTGTGAACTTCTCGGATTCAGCGCGTTGGCAGGTTGAGTTCTACCTCAGGCTCGCAAGCAGTCCTGCCGGTTTAGGGACCAGCGCAACCAGCCAGGCGATAACGATGTAGGCAGTCGCCACCTTGAATACGTTCCGGCGTTTCAGTTCTTTGATAAGAGACAAGGGCTAGTTTCTTTTAGTCTGTTATTGCTGTTAAGCATAGTTGTTTCCACGAATAAAAGCCAAAAGATTCATCGCACCTCGTGGTTTGGCAGTTGGCTGATGGGCGGCTTTTGGCCGACTACTGCTATACGCCACATCCAGGGCCGAGTGGCCGGTGCACGCAGTAAAGCGGTTGTTCACCGGGTGTGATTTTTTGGCGATGCGACATAGTGCTATCGGCCAATTGCGGACCAAATGGATAGCCTCAAATGACATTCCAGTTGGCATTTTCCTGCACAGCGATTACGCTTGATAGTAACAACAGCCGCCAAGAAGCCAATCCTTGTCCTTACTCAATGAATTGAAACGCCGGAATGTTCTTCGCGTCGGTGCGGCCTACGTGGTGGTGGCGTGGTTGATCATCCAGGTAGTAGAAACCATATTTCCGGTATACGGCCTGTCCGATGGGGCGATACGTATGGTGGTCACGCTTCTGGCCATCGGACTATTACCGGTAGTGATCCTCGCGTGGGCCTTTGAGCTAACGCCTGAGGGTCTGAAGAAAGACAGCGAAGTAGATCGTAGCCAGTCCATCACAACCCATACCGGCAAGAAGTTGGACCGAATGATCATGGTGGCACTGACGTTGGCGTTAGGCTATTTCGCATTTGACAAGTTCGTGTTGGATCCGCAGCGCGAAGCCCAATTGCAGGCGCAGAAAGTGGTCGAAGTGGAAGAAGCTCGAAAGGAAGGTCGCACCGAAGCCCTGGTCGAGTCCTATGGGGACAAGTCCATCGCCGTGTTGCCGTTTGTCAACATGAGCGATGATGCAAGCAACGAGTATTTCTCCGACGGCTTGTCGGAAGAAATGCTGAACCTGTTGGCCAAGATTCCGGAATTGCGGGTGACCTCACGCTCCAGTGTCTTTGCCTTCAAGGGCGAGAAGATCGACATCCCGGTGGTGGCGAAGAAGTTGGGTGTTGCCCATATCCTGGAAGGATCGGTACGCAAGGCCGGCAATCAGGTGCGCATCACCGCCCAGTTGATTGAGGCCCGATCGGATACGCACCTGTGGTCAGAGACCTACGACCGCTCGCTGGACGATGTCTTCGCCATCCAGGACGAGATTGCCGCTGCCGTGGTGGCGCAGCTTAAAATTGCGTTGTTGGGTGCGTCACCGGTGGCGCAAGAGACCGACCCGCGCGCCTATGCGCTCTACCTGCAAGGCCGACATCTACGCCAGCAGAGAACCGCGGCTGGCTATGTTCAAGCCGAGACACTGTTAGGCCAGGCACTGGCGATTGACCCGGACTACGCCGTCGCCCTGGTTGAACTGGGTACCGTCTACGATAATCAGTTGAACAACGGCCTGCGGTCCATTGACGAGGGCCTGGCACTGGAACGCGAGGCGGTCAACAAGGCACTGGCGATCGAACCGGACAATGCCCTGGCCCTGGCCCGGCTTGGCAGGATCGCGATTGCCTACGACCGAGACCTTGCAGACGCAGCCCGGTACCTGGAACACGCACTGCGACTGGAACCCGCTAACACTGATATTATCGGCAATGCTGCCGGTCTGACGGCATCGCTCGGCCGCCTGGATGACGCCATAGCGCTGGCAGAAATCCTGACAAGCCGCGACCCGGTCAACCCCATGGTTCATTACAACCTCGGCAGGTATTACACATCCGCCGGGCAGTGGGCTAAGGCCATCGCTTCTTTTCGCACCGCGCTGGTGTTGAGTCCGGGGCTGGCTGGCGGACAGTACCAAATCGGAGTGCCGTTATTGCTCAAGGGCGAACCACAAGCAGCACTGGAGGCCATGCAACGGGAAACCTCCAATTGGGGCCCAATCGGTTTACCGATGGCCTACCACGCCCTTGGCAGAAAAGAGGAATCCGACGCGGCACTGGCGGAGTTGATTGCACAGCTTGAACAGAGTGCAGCCTATAACATCGCCTATGTGCTGGCTTATCGGGGCGAGGCTGATCGCGCCTTTGAGTGGTTGGCCAAGGCGGTCGATTATCAAGATGGGGGCCTTGCACAAATCATTTACGAGCGCCTGTTCACGCGCATCCATGATGACCCGCGCTGGCTGCCGTTCCTTGAGAGCATTGGCATGTCACCTGAGCAACTGGCGGCGGTCAAGTTCGAGGTAACGCTGTCCAACTAGGCGGGGTGGGAGAAGAGAAGGGGCCGGATACATTTTTCCAAATGACGGCTTCTGGCCGGGTCCTGCTATACGCCTTGACGGCA
>CBDTVJ010000241.1:0-6418 GCA_965363655.1 uncultured Halieaceae bacterium
TCTGTTTTACCTGCCCGAAGCCCACACTGATTTCGTCTTCTCGATCTGGGCGGAAGAGACCGGCTTTGTCGGGTCGGTGGCGGTCATCGCGCTGTATGCCGCCCTGATCGGCAGAATCCTGTGGGCGGGTCGCCGGGCACAGAGTGCTAACAATCCCTTTGGCGCTCACATCTGCTACGGCGTGGCGCTGGTATTTTCCGGACAGGCTTTCGTCAACATGGGTGTTAGCAGCGGCCTGTTGCCCACCAAGGGTTTAACCCTGCCGTTTGTCAGTTACGGTGGTACCAGTTTGATTGTCTGCTGTGCCATGTTGGCACTGGTTTTGCGTATCGATCACGACAACCGCCTGGTGCCGAGAAAAAAGAGGGGGCGCAAGTAATGGCAGCGCTGCAACCCCTGGTATTGATGATGGCCGGAGGCACCGGTGGCCATGTTTATCCAGCCCTCGCTGTCGCCACTGAGCTAATGGCACGGGGCTATCGCGTGGAATGGGTAGGCACGGAACGGGGTCTGGAGCATCGCGTCGTGCCCGCTGCCGGTATCCTGTTGCACTGCCTGCCTGTGCGCGGACTAAGAGGCAAAGGGCTATTGGACAAACTGTTGTCCGTGGTCAACCTGCTGCTGGCGTCCGTAGAGGCCTTATGGCTGGTGTTCCGCCTGGCGCCCCGTTGTGTAGTGGGTATGGGAGGTTATGTCGCGGGCCCGGCGGGTGTGGCGGCGTGGTTGTTGCGCAAGCCACTGGTCATTCATGAGCAGAATGCAGTTGCGGGAACCACTAATCGCATGCTCGCTCCGCTGGCGACCAAAATTCTTGCGGGATTTCCAGGCGCCTTCGCTGAGGGTGTGAAAGTTGAAGTCCCCGGCAATCCCGTGCGCCGCGAGTTGGTCAGCGCCGGGGCCGCAGCGACCTATGATTACGATGGCAGCCGACCACTGCGTTTGTTGGTGCTGGGTGGCAGCCTGGGTGCAAGGCCTATCAATCAGGTCATTCCGGGGGTCGTTCGTTCGCTTGCAGGCACCAGCGCCACAGCGATTGAAGTGTGGCACCAGAGCGGAGACGCTCACCTGGAAGAGGTTCGCGCTGACTACGGTTCGCTGTTGGGTAATACCGTGCGCGTCGCACCATTTATAGAGGACATGGACAAGGCCTATGCCTGGGCCGATCTGGTGGTCTGTCGTGCCGGAGCGTTGACGGTAGCCGAGTTGTCCATTATGGGACGTCCGGCGATTCTTGTGCCACTGCCGCATGCTATTGACGATCACCAGAGTGCCAATGCCCGCTCCCTGACAGAGTGCGGAGCTGCCACCCTGTTGCGCCAGGTCGATATGGATGAAGCCTCTGTAGTCGGCCTGCTTAAGGAATACCTGGCTGATCCCGGGCATCTTGCTGTAATGGCGGCGGCCAGCCGCGCCGCAGCGACCCCCGCAGCGGCCCAGCGTGTCAGCGACTGTTGCGAGGAGCTGATGCATGCTTGATAACAGGAATGCCTACACAGTCCCGGAAATGCGCCGTATTCGTCGTATCCATATGATTGGCGTGGGCGGCACAGGTATGAGTGGCATCGCGGAAGTTCTGGTCAACCTGGGCTATGACGTAGCCGGTTCAGACCTGCGTGCCAGTCCTGTTACCGCGCGTCTGTTGGATAAGGGGGTCGAAGTGTTCATCGGCCACGCTGCGGAAAATATCGGCAGTGCAGATGTGGTAGTCAGTTCCAGCGCGGTCGACGAGGAAAATCCTGAAGTGGTAGCCGCGCGCGAGAACAGGGTGCCAGTGGTGCCCAGGGCTGAGATGCTGGCGGAGCTGATGCGCTACCGTCACGGTATCGCGGTAGCAGGCACCCATGGCAAGACCACCACGACCAGCCTGATCGCCGCTATTTTTGGTGAGGCCGGACTGGACCCAACCTTTGTCATCGGTGGCTTGGTGAACAGCGTTGGCAGTAACGCCCAACTTGGCGCGAGCCGCTTCCTGATTGCGGAGGCGGATGAGAGCGACGCATCCTTCCTGCATCTGCAACCGATGGTTACCGTGATAACCAACATCGAAGCGGATCACATGGAGACCTATGGCGGCGACTTTACCGTCCTCAAGCGCACCTTTGTGGAGTTTCTGCACAACCTGCCCTTCTATGGAGTTGCAGTGCTTTGTATTGATGATCCGGTAGTGAGGGAATTGTTACCTGAGGTGTCGCGACAGGTTATTACTTACGGTTTTGCACAGGATGCCGATTATCGTATCTCCGACATGAATCGGGACGGCCTGACCACCGGTTTCCTGGTGCATAAGCCAGGCGCTGCAGCACCTTTGCAGGTCAAATTGAATATGCCTGGAACGCACAATGTGCTCAACGCCACAGCAGCCATAGCTGTTGCCTGCGATGAGGGACTGGAAGACATACACATACAACGGGGGCTTGCGGCGTTTGCGGGTGTTGGCAGGCGGTTTACCCAGCTGGGTGAAATCCAGTTTCCCGGTGGTAGCGCGCTATTGGTAGACGATTATGGCCATCACCCCACCGAAGTTAAGGCGACCCTGGAGTCTGCCCGGCAGGCCTGGCCCGAGCGGCGGATTGTCATGGTCTATCAGCCGCATCGCTATACCCGTACGCGGGATCTGTATGAGGATTTTGTCGCGGCGCTTTCCAGCTGCGATGTGTTGGTGCTGCTGGATGTGTACTCCGCAGGGGAGGATGCTATTGCCGGAGCTGACAGTCGCAGCCTGACCCGCAGTATCCGCCAGCGCGGCCAGATTGAGCCGATATTTGCCGAGCAGATTGAAGATATTCCACAGCTACTGGCCACCATCGTCAATGATGGTGATGTGGTAGTGACCCAGGGGGCGGGTAATGTCGGGCGCCTGGCCCAGGACCTGGTCAACATGACGTTCCAGGAGGGTCTCGAACCATGAGCTCGCCACGACTGACAAAGATGAAATTCGCCGTTTTACTGGGGGGAAATTCCACCGAACGGGACGTTTCACTCAACAGCGGCGAGACCATAATAGTCGCTTTGCAATCATTGGGGCTTAGCGTTGCGGCCATTGATCCCGCCCAGGCGAACTGGATGACGCAATTGCAGGGGGCGGATTTCGCCTTTATCGCGCTACACGGTCCCGGCGGTGAGGACGGCAGTATGCAGGGCGCCCTGCAAATTTTGGGTATCCCCTACAGCGGCTCCCGCGTGTTGGGGTCCGCTCTGGCCATGGATAAACGGCGTAGCAAGGAGTTGTGGCAGGGCATTGGCCTGTCTACTGGCAATTTTGTCACGCTGGACCGCGATACAGACTGGCAGGCGGTGATAGATCGGTTTGCCAAGGTCTTCGTCAAGCCGGCCTGCGAGGGTTCCAGTTTCGGCATGAACATTGCAGACAACGCCGGCGACCTGCAGCAGGCTTTCGCTGTGGCCAGTGAGTATGCCGGTGAAGTGTTGGCCGAACAGTTTATCGACGGCCCCGAGTATACCGTGGCAGTACTGGGCGAGCGGGCACTGCCGTCAATACGACTGGAGACTGACAACGAGTTTTACGACTACGAGGCCAAGTATGTCTCGGATGACACGCGCTATCTGCTGCCCAGTGGGCTGAGTGCCAGTGAAGAGGCGGAGATTGCCGCCCTGTCGCTGCGCGCATTTCAATCCGTGGGCTGCTCTGTCTGGGGCCGTGTCGACTTGATGCGCGATGTGCAGGGTGACTTTTACGTGCTGGAAGTCAATACCGTGCCCGGTATGACCTCCCACAGCCTGGTGCCTATGGCTGCGGCAGCGGCCGGCATGGAGATACCCGCGCTGGTGCGCGAAATTGTCGAGTTGAGTCTCGAGGAGGAGCAGTAGCATGGTCCGTGCGGCAGCAAAACCAGGCAAGAAGACAGCGCTTGCCAAAGATAAGCGCAAGGTCGCCGGGAAAAAACGCCCGGTGAAAAGCAGTGGTCGTAAAACGGCGCAGGGCGCGACACGTAATTCCAAAGCAGTGGCCAAGCCACCGCGCCGGTCATCCGCCTGGCTCAACCGGGTACTGATCCTGCTGGGTGCCGGCATTGTCACCGTCGCAGCCACCAAGGCCTATCTGACATTACAAGCCATCCCGGTGCAACGCATCAGTGTGACCGGGGAGTTGGAGCACACCCAGGCGCAGGCGGTGCAGGACCTGGTGCAGTCGACCCTGGCGGGGGGCTTCCTCAAGGCTGACCTGCAGCTGATGCGCAGCCAGCTGCAGGGCTTGCCCTGGATCTATGAGGCTACTGTGCGCCGCAAGTGGCCCAATGAACTTGAGATACATGTGATTGAGCAGTTGCCTATCGCGCGCTGGGGGAAGGATGGCTTCCTTAACCACAAGGGCGGTATTTTTCACCCGGCCAAGTCCGGTGAGTGGGAATCCCTGCCTCTGTTGACTGGCCCTGAGGGCACAGCCGGGGACCTGATGGCGAAGTACCAGCGTTTGCTGGGAATACTAGCGCCACTGAATCTGGCGGTGGAGCAGCTGGCGGTGGATGAGCGCGGGCAAATGGAGGCGGTGTTGGTTGGCGGTATGCGCCTGATAGTGGGTAACAAGGATTTCCTGGGGCGCATGCACCGGTTTGTGGCGATTTATCGCAGTGAACTGGCGGAGCGCCAGGATGAGATTGAACGGGTGGATTTGCGTTATGAGACCGGCTTGGCCGTGGCGTTTAGTGAAACGTCACAGGTGGCGGGACTATAAGCGTGGCTTGGTAGCAATAGGGGAGACACTGCCATGGGCAGCGTGCAGGACAAAAAATTGATCGTCGGCCTCGATATCGGCACCTCCAAGGTGGTGGCGATAGTCGGTGAGATCGGCCCGGAAGGCGATATAGAGATAGTGGGTATCGGCTCCAACCCATCCAGGGGCATGAAGAAGGGTTTGGTGGTCAATATTGAATCCACCGTGCAATCTATTCAGCGTGCGGTGGAAGAGGCTGAATTGATGGCCGGTTGCCAGATACATTCTGTCTACGTGGGCATCGCCGGTAGTCACATCCGCAGCCTGAACTCCCACGGCAGTGTGGCGATCAAGGACAAGGAGGTTTACAGCCCGGATCTGGAGCGCGTTATCGATGCTGCCCAGGCGGTGGCGATTCCTGCGGACCAGAAGGTACTGCATATTCTTCCGCAGGAATACGCGATCGACAGCCAGGGAGGTATCAAGGAGCCAATGGGTATGTCCGGTGTGCGGCTGGAGGCCAAGGTACATCTGGTGACCTGCGCGGTTAACGCGTCACAGAACATTGAAAAGTGCATACGCCGCTGTGGGCTGGATGTAGAGGAAATTATTCTTGAGCAACTGGCATCAAGTTACTCCGTACTTACCGATGACGAGCGCGAATTGGGCGTGTGCCTGGTCGATATCGGCGGCGGCACCACGGATATTGCCGTTTTTACCGAGGGCTCAATTCGGCACACCGGCGTGATACCCATTGCCGGTGATCAGGTAACCAACGACATCGCGATGGCCCTGCGTACTCCTACCCAGCACGCGGAGGAGATCAAGATCAAGTATGCCTGCGCCCTGACCCAATTGGCCGGGGCCGATGAAACCATCAAGGTGCCCAGTGTAGGCGACCGTCCGCCCAGGGATTTATCCAGGCAATCGCTGGCCGAGGTGGTAGAGCCGCGCTATGACGAATTGTTCACCCTGGTACAGGCCGAGCTGCGCCGTAGCGGGTTCGAAGACATGGTGCCAGCCGGTGTTGTGCTGACCGGTGGCACCTCCAAGATGGAAGGTGTGGTGGAGCTGGCGGAAGAGATTTTTCACATGCCAGTGCGGGTGGGCTATCCACAGGCCGTACAGGGCCTGACCGACATCGTGCGCAACCCTATCTATGCCACCAGCGTGGGTTTGCTGCAGTACGGTGTTGCTCATCAGGGTGAGGGTGGATCGGTGTCTGCTGGAAAATCCGGTGCACCGTCCGAAAATTGGATAGCTCGGGCCAAGTCATGGATACAAAGTAATTTCTAGCAGTTTGGTTGGTATTTGTAGTTTTAATTTTAATTTTAATTTTAGTAGTAGAGCGTCGTTCGAAAGTGCGGCAATTTAATAAAAGGGGAGTAAGACCATGTTTGAACTAATCGATAACATAGCATCAAATGCTGTCATCAAAGTGATCGGAGTCGGTGGTGGTGGCGGTAACGCTGTCAAGCACATGATCGAAAACGATGTGGAGGGCGTTGATTTTATCTGCGCCAATACGGACGCCCAGGCACTGTCGGATATTTCGTCCAAGACCGTGTTGCAGTTGGGTGGTGATATCACCAAGGGCCTGGGCGCTGGCGCCAATCCTGAAATCGGTCGTGCGGCGGCGATGGAAGATCGCGACCGGATTGCCGAGGCACTGCACGGCGCCGATATGGTGTTCATTACTGCGGGTATGGGTGGTGGTACCGGTACTGGCGGTGCTCCGGTTGTGGC
>CBDTVJ010000242.1:0-6410 GCA_965363655.1 uncultured Halieaceae bacterium
GTTAGCTGAGAATCTCGAAGACTCCCCATCTCTGGTGGACCTCCTGGAGCAGGCCGTAAGCGCTGCCTGTTTGGATACCGGGGCGCAGGAGGCAGTGATTGCCGCGATCGACTCGGTGGCGATGGTACGTACCTTTGCCGACTCTACGCCCATGTACCCCAACCCCTTTGGCAAGGTGGTGAACTATCCCCGGGCGGTGGCCCGGCGAGTAGGGGCTGAGCCGCTGCACGCTATCTATAGTATGGCTGGCGGTAATACACCGCAGTCGCTGTTGTCTGAATTTGCCGGCAAGATCGCTGCGGGGGATGCAGACGTCGTCGTGCTGATGGGTGGCGAGGCCATCGCGACCACCAAGGCGGCGATGAAAGCGGGCGTGAACCTGGACTGGGCGGATGATACCGGCGGCCAATTAGAAGATCGTGGCCTGGGCATGAAAGGCATGCTGGACCGGCAGATGATGGATAACGGCTTTGTTTCGGCACCGCTCGGTTACGGTCTGTTGGAAAACGCCCGGCGGCAGGGTCTGGGCCTCAGCAGGGAAGACTATGCACAGGAAATGGCGGCACTGTTCTCCCGCTTTTCAGACGTGGCGGCGGCCCATGAAGCGTCGATGTTTCCTGAGGCCTACAGCCCTGAGCAACTGCTGACTATCGATCAGAGTAATCCAATGATTGCCGAGCCTTACCCAAAACACCTGGTGGCCAAAGATGGTGTGAACCAGGCGGCGGCTGTGATTTTGACCAGCCGGGAAAAGGCCGAAGCCCTGGGTGTCTCCCCGGACAGGATGGTGTTCCCGCTCTCAGGCAGCACAGTGCGTGAGCAGGGCCTGACGCAGCGGCCCGATCTTGGTAAATCCGAGGCGATGCGCCTGGCCTATGAAGCCACCTTTGCAGCAGCGGGTCTATCGCCGGACGAGATGTCCTGCATGGATATTTACAGTTGCTTCCCCATAGCGGTGTTCTCCGCTTGTGATGCTTTGGGTATTGCCGCGGACGATAAACGCGGCCTCACCTTGACCGGAGGTTTGCCGTTTTTTGGCGGCGCCGGTAACAACTACGCCATGCACTCGGTTGTCAACGTGGTGAAAAAATTACGCGAACAGGAGTCAGGCTACGGCCTGGTTGGCGCCAACGGCGGGATGCTGTCCAAACATGCGGTGGGTATTTATTCGCGCCAGTCTTCGGACGGGGGATGGCGACCCTGTAACGATAGGGCCTTGCAGGCGACTATTGACCGGGCCGAGGTGCCGGCGGTGGAACACAATCCCGACGGCCAGGCCACGATTGAATCCTATACCGTTACCTTTCGTCGCGGTGTCCCCGATGGCGCGTACATTGTCGGCCGAACCGGGGAGGGCAAGCGCTTCCTCGGGCATACCGATCCGACAGACTCCAATACCCCACAAGCGATGCTGGACGACGATCCGGTTGGCAAGACCATCTATGTCACCAGTGTCGGTCCGGGCAATCGATTTACCTTTGATGAGCAGCGTACCCGGGAGCTGGTTCCCGCCCGCCCAAAAACACTGGACGAGGAACACGAGTACTGCACGGTAGCGCGCAACGGCCCTGTGCTCGAGGTAACTATCAACCGGCCCGAAGCGCGCAACAGCCTGAACGCAGAAGCCAATTATGAATTGGAGGGAGTTTTCGATCTGTTTGAGGAAGACCCCGATCTCTGGGTGGCGATTATTACGGGTGCGGGCGACAAGGCCTTCTGTGCCGGTGCCGATCTCAAGTCCGCTGCGGGGACATGGATACCTGACGCAGGCTTTGGTGGCCTCACTCACCGCAAACACCGCCACAAGCCGGTGATCGCCGCGGTCAATGGCATCGCCATGGGGGGCGGTATGGAGATCGCGCTCAGTTGTGAATTGGTGATAGCCAGTGAGAACAGCCACTTTGCCCTGAGCGAGGTTAAACGCGGTGTGATCGCCGGTGCCGGTGGTATACAGCGCATAACGCGTAACCTGCCGCGGCAACAGGCAATGGAAATATTGCTCACAGGAGACAATATTTCTCCACAGCGGGCGCAGCAGTTGGGCTTTGTTAACCAGGTGGTTCCTCCCGCAGAGGTGATGACGGTAGCCCGTGCGCTGGCGCAAAAGCTTACGGAAGTTTCTCCTACCTCCGTAAGCTGTACTCTGCAATTGGAAGACGAGGTGCGGGGTATTGCCGACGTGGTCGATGCGGTGCGCCATCCTGCGGAGGCCCTGGATCGCCTGCTGACCAGTGAAGATTTGCTGGAAGGCCTGACCGCCTTTGCCCAGAAGCGTCCACCAGAGTGGAAAGGACGATAGTCCGGCGCTTGGATTAAATAGATTTAAAAAGTATACTATAAAGCCTGAACGCGAGACCTGTACCCTATGATGAATTTTGGTGATCTTTTTGACTCGATAGACAGCCGACTGGCGCCGGATGTCGCGCGTATCATTGAGGAGACGCCGGAAGGAACCCGGCGCACGGTAACCTCCGCCGAGTTGCGTGCAGCGTCCAATAACCTCGCGCGGAATATGCTTGAGATGGGCTTGCAACCCGGCGACAAGGTGGCCTTCTATGGCAAGAACTCCGCTGACTATCTTATTTCCGTGGTGGCGGCGATCAAGGCGCGCCTGGTGCATGTCAACGTCAACTATCGCTACGAGCACGAAGAGCTCCGTTATCTCCTCGATAACAGCGATGCGCGCTGCGTGGTTTTCGACAGTGCTTTTCGCGACAAACTGAAGGCTGTCCTTGGTGAACTACCACTGTGCGAACACGGTGTAGAACTTGGTGGTGAGTCTGCCGATGACTGGGCCCTCTCGTTCGACTCCCTGGCGGGACAAGGCGATGGTGAGCCGCTGGATATCGCGCGTGAACCTGAGGACCTGATATTCATGTACACCGGCGGTACTACCGGCATGCCCAAGGGGGTGATGTGGGAGCAGTGCCAGATGTGGAATATGATTGGCAGGAATTTTCTCGATCCCGCTGGTGCTATTCCACAATCACCTGAAGAAATTTCCCTCGCATCGGAAGGTGGGACCTTCAATAACTTGGTCATCTTGCCCTTGATGCATGGCGGCGGCCTTTACACCGCGATCAACGCACTGGGTTATGGCAATTTGTGCGTGCTACCCATCAGCAGCGGCTTTGATCCCGACCTGGCCCTGTCCTGTATCGACAAGCATGCCATCATGGTGTTGACGATTTCGGGAGATGCCTTTGCTACACCCTTGATCAATGCCCTGCAGGACAACCCGGGTAAGTACGGCCTGCAGGCCCTGAAGGTGGTCAATTCCACGGCCATGATTTTCAGCAACCATAACAAAAAGGCGTTGCTTAAGCAGATTCCCGAGCTGATCATCTTTGATAACCTGGGCTCATCTGAATCACCCGCCAGTGCCATGGCCATGTTTGGCAAGGACAACGACCTGGAGGGCAGCTCGGTGGTGCTCAACCTGACACCCAACTCAAAAGTATTCACTGAAGATCTGCGCGAGGTTCAGCCGGGCAGCGGAGAAAAGGGTTTTCTCGCCTCCACCGGCGCGCTGCCTCTTGGCTATTACAAGGATGAGGCGAAAACCGCCGCCACCTTTATTACCGTGGATGGAGTTCGCTACTCGCGCCCCGGGGACTGGGTGGAGGTATTGGAAGACGGCAGTGTGAAGTTTCTAGGGCGCGGAAGTGTCAGTATCAATTCAGGTGGGGAGAAAATTTATCCCGATGAAGTGGAATCGGTCATCAAATCACATCCTTCAGTGGACGATTGTGTGGTGGTGGGCGTGGCTGACGAGCGTTTCGGGCAGGCGGTAACCGCCGTTGTGCAGCCGCAGCAGGAAGGCACGGTTACAGCTGATGAGCTAAGGGATCATGTGCGCTCGCGCTTATCCGGTTACAAAGTGCCTAAGCATGTGTTGTTTGTTGCAGAAGTCTACCGGGCCCCCAACGGCAAGGTGGACTACCCGGCCACGAAGGCTTTGGCGGAGGCGGCGCACCATTACAAGTAAAACAGTATCCACCTTCTGCCGCGTTTGCGAACCTCTTTGCGGTGTCTTGGCAACCGTAGAGAACGGCAGAATAACCAAAATTGGTCCGAATCCGGATCATCTGTCGTCCCGAGGCCACTTCTGCAAGAAAGCCTCTAAAATGGTCGATGTGACCTATGATCCCGATCGTATTTTATATCCAATGAAACGTACTGGTGAGCCCGGTGAGTTCACCCGTATTAGCTGGGAGCAGGCTTTTAACGAGATATGTACAAGCCTGAAGAACACCAAGTCGAATTTCGGCAAAGAAGCCGTCGCATTTTACCGCGGCAATCCGGCAGTGTTTTCCTCCGCCAATGCCCTGGTGATGGATAGCTTCTGCAAAGCGCTGGGCATAAAGTGGCGCTATGACGTCGATGCTGAGGATGGCAAAGCCGTTAAGGCCGCCCTCCTTCTAATGTATGGATCCATGGGTGGATGGACCGTACCGGATTTATGGCATACAGATTATGTACTAATCATTGGTGCCAATCCGTTGGTGTCGCATGGATCCTCCATATCGGAACCGCGGGTGGCGATGGCACTAAAAGACATTCGCAAACGCGGTGGGCAGGTGGTTGTAATTGATCCGCGGCGCACGGAAACCGCCAAAGGTAATACCCATATCCCCATTCAGGCGGGGTCCGATGCCTACCTTATTTCGGCCTTGATTTATGAGGTCATTGAACAAGGCTGGGTGGATAAAAATTTTGTCGAATCCCACGCCAGCGGGTACGAGGCATTAGAGCAGGCAGTAAGCGGATGTACACCGGAATGGGCCGAGACCCACAGCGGTATTCCAGCATCAACCATCCGACAAATTGCTAGAGACTTTGCAACGACCAAGCGCGCCTGTATACATTACCGGCTGGGCACCTCCATTACGCGCTTCGGCACATTAACCACTATGCTAATCAACTGCCTAATAGCTGTTACCGGTCACTTAGGCCGCGAGGGTGGCAATAAATTTAGCGCCGGTATTATTGACGCCTCTAAATTTGGCGGCGGCAGTATCGGTGAAAACCCGGGACGCGCTTCCGGTCTGCCTGATGTCGGCGGCACCCTGCCGTCGCTATCAATGATCAAGGACATCGAAACACCGGGCCCAGAACAGGTAAAAGCGCTATTGATGATCGCCGCTAATCCTTGCTTAACATCTACTGGTGCCGGACCAAAAATGGATGCGGCGATGCAGAAGCTGGATCTATTTGTTTCATTAGATTTATACATGAATGAAACCAACCGTTTTGCCGACTATATTCTCCCCTCAGCAGGAATGTTCGAGCGCGAGGATATACCTCTACTGGGTTTTGTTGAGATGCTGAGACCTACTTTGTTTGCAACCGAAGCAGTTATCCCTAAACAGGGCGAGTCACGCGAAGACTGGGAGATACTGGACGAGATTTGTCGGCGTCTGGGCCACGGTTCGACATTGCCACTCAGGCCCGTGCGCGTACTGGCCAAAATGGGTTTGCGTGTAAAACCCAGACATTTAATGGACCTAATGATTCGCACCAGTTCAGTCGGTGATAAGTATGGCTTAAAGCCGGGGGGGCTGAATCTAAAAAAATTGCAAACCCAATACCCCAATGGTTTTGTTCTGCACGAACAGTTACCTGATGTCGATATTTCCAAGAAATTGCAGACGCCTGACAAGAAAGTTCATCTGGGAACACCAGAGCTCTGCGCCGAAATGGAACGCCTCAAAAACGATGATTTCTACTTAAATGATGAATATCCATTACGCATGATTGGTATGCGGGAAAAGCTGACTCATAATTCCTGGATGCATAATGTCCTCTCGCCGCAGACTACGTCGTACAAGCATACTGCGCGTATTCATCCAGAGGATGCCAAGGTGCGGAATATTGATGATGGTGATCTGGTGCAGATTCGATCGCCTTATGGCGCGCTCGAAGTTGCCGCTAAATTAACTGACACAATGAACCCGGGTAATCTGGCGCTGCCCCACGGATGGGGCCATCAGGGCGGTTGGAAAAATGCTAATGCCCGTGGTGGAGTTAATTCCAATATTATTGCCAGCGACAATCCCGAGGATATGGACAAGATTTCGGGTATTGCCACGCTGAACGGTATACCCGTGCAAGTCAGCAAGGTAGCGATACAATAATTGTCAATGCTGCGATTTCAACTTGGGAGCTTATCAGTCAATGATAGATCTTGTGCGTGGATTGGAACAAGGCTGTTCGGCGGCACTCCTCATTTCGGATTGCTAGCGCGCTATGATCGACCAGGAATTCCCCACCTAAAGTGCGCTGGCCACCCCGTAGTCAACTCGATGTCAGGTGGAGGAGCGCTTCCCCTTCCCCATACTTCACGTTTACTTGACCGGAATCAATTAACTGGGATTGTGATGGAATCTTACTAATAGTATACTAATAAT
>CBDTVJ010000243.1:0-6393 GCA_965363655.1 uncultured Halieaceae bacterium
CGACCATCCGTGAGTCAAGCCCCCATGGATGGGTTCACGGCGGGTCTGGACAGGGCGTAGTAGGAATTGGCGCACAGAACTAATTTGGGGCTGCGATTCAAGCGGTTGTAACAGGTATAGTGGCGCTCGGGACTCTGGCCGGGCTTTGCAAACGCGCCGTGAACCCATCCATGGGGGCTCGACTCGCGCGTCCATGCGCGAGACGGTTTGCAAACCCCGGCCAGACTCCCGAACTTCAGTTTGACCATCCAGGTTTCAATCAGGTTTTAACAGGTGCGTTTCCGAACACGCACTAGCCAGGGGTAAAAGAGGGCTCAGCTATGCTATTGCTCAGCCCTTCTCGCTGCGGCCTTTATCCAGTACATCCTTGCGACGCGCTTCCAGAATCTGGCTGCTGGCCTGTTTGGCAGACTCAATGGCTTTGGCCTCTTCCCAGTCGAGGGCCTCGTTCAAGGGCATGGAATAGCCGTCATCGATGAGGGCTTTGTATTGGCGCAACACCTCCGGTACGCAGGCGCACATATCGCCGGCTATTTCTATCGCCCTGGGCAGTAGCTGTTCCCGGGGTAGGACGTGGTTGACCAGGCCCCAGTCGTAGGCCTGCGCGGCAAAAACAGGTGCGCCGGTAAAGGAAATCTCCTTGGCACGGGATAGCCCGATCAGGCGCGGCAGTCGTTGGCTGAGTCCCCAGCCGGGCAGGATGCCGACCCGGGCATGGGTGTCGGCAAAGCGGGCGTCTTCGGAGGCGATCAGCACATCACAGGCCAGCGCCATTTCAAAACCACCGGTG
Organism: uncultured Halieaceae bacterium; assembly: GCA_965363655.1. Classification (GTDB taxonomy): domain Bacteria; phylum Pseudomonadota; class Gammaproteobacteria; order Pseudomonadales; family Halieaceae; genus Marimicrobium. The sequence goes on from CBDTVJ010000243.1 coordinate 791, forward strand.
ATGCAGTGGCCATTGATGGCGCCGATGATGGGGCCGTCGAAGGCGCGCATGGCCCAGGCGAGTTCATTGTTCACCTCTTCGGCGGCATCGCTTGAGTTATCGGAGCCGAGCTCCTTCAGGTCAAAGCCGGCGCAGAAGGCCTTGCCATTGCCGGTCAGGATGAGTACGCGAATGGACGGGTCCTTGCAGCACTGTGCAAAGACTTTGACAAAGTCCTTCCTCAGGTCACGGGACAGGGCGTTCATCGCCTCGGGTCGATTGAGGGTAACAATGGCGAAACCATCGCGTTTTTCCAGTAGTACTTTGCTCATGTCTCAGCCCTCCAGCAGGGTTGGCGATTGTAATAAGCCCAGTTCCTTGGCAATGGCCGGTGCCCGCAGAACTTCATCGGGTTGCCACTGTGCCGGTGGCTCGTTGTCCGCTAACCAGCTGACAACGGCTGCGATTGCCGCTGGCGTACAGGGCTTGAAACGCTTTAGCACTGCCTCGTCGATACCGGCGAGTTTCATGACTTCAGTCAACACCAGGCCGGGCTCCAGATTGAAAACGCGCAGACCGGGTGCGGGATGCTCAGCACGGATAGAGCCGGCCATACGCGACAGGGCAGCCTTGGAGGAGGGGTAGGCAAAGCCCCATCCCCCCTGGTCCGCCGCCGCCGGCGGGTTGGTGAAGGCGCTGTGGGATACCATATTCAGCACGGTGCCGTTACCGCGTTGCAGCATGCCGGGCAGCAGTGTCTGCACCAGGGCAAGGGGGGTGAAAACATTGCCCTGGTAGATCGCCTGCAATTGCTGTTCGCTAACCTGTAACAGGTTTTCCATATTGCCAGTGCCCTGGTATACCGCGTTGTTGAACAGCAGGTCTACCCGGCCGAAATGCTCCAGCGCAGCTTCCGCCGCAGCCACCATGGAATCAGTATCCAGTATGTCACCGCGCAGGCACAGGGCCTCGCTGCCCGCATTGGCGACAGCGCTTGCTGTTTTTTCGAGGCTGCCGGGCAGGGGGACTGCAGTGCCCACATGATCGTGGGATTCCCCGTCGGTGAGTGTGCGGGCGGTAATGGCCACGCGATAGCCTGCGCGGGCCAGTGCGACGGCGGACTCGGCACCGATGCCTCTGCTGGCGCCGGTAATGAAAGCTACTTTTTCTGAACCCTTGTTAGTCACCGGGTGTTTCTCCTGACTGCAATAAAGTGTTGAGGTGGTGGAAGGTCTGTTGCAGTGCATCCTCGCCCAGAATGTCTGCGTATTGCTGCCACACGGTTTCCGTCGAGCGTGACAGTTCAGTGATCAGCTGCAGTCCCGCGGGCGTGAAGTCGATTAACTTGGCGCGTGAGTCGGAGGGGTCAACACGGCGTTCAACCAGTTTCAGGTCTTCCAGCTCGTGCACAATCTTCATCATGGATTGTGGGCGAATGCCCGCAGCATGGGCGAGATCGACAGCTCTGCTGGCGCCGTTGCGTCCCAGAAAGAGGAAGACGCTGCGGTGGCGGGCGCCTATGCCGCTGACACCCCGCAGATGCAGGTCCCTGTCCAGTCGTCTCTGGAAGTCGCTGCCTGCGAGCATCAATGCCTGTCCTATCTCCTGCCTCGATTGTCGTTGTTTGGCCATTGCAATTCGTATTTAATCAGAATATCTTATAATCAGTTTAGCTGTCTATATTCGAAGAGGTCAAGCTGTGTTCCAGGTATTTGCGTCAACACCAGAGGATATGGGGCCCGGTGAAATCGGGGTTCATGCGGCCCGCGCCGAGGCGATGGGTTTCACCGGGCTGCAGGTGCCGGATGCCATTCATGACGGCTTGTTATTGGCGACGCTGGCTCTCAATGCCACGAAATCGCTGCTGGTGGGTACCTCTGTGCTGGTGGCATTCCCGCGCAGCCCGATGATTACCGCCATAGCTGCATGGGATTTGCAGAAAATGTCCGGTGGCCGCTTTGAAGTGGGCCTGGGTACCCAGATCAAGCCCAATATCGAGAAGCGCTATTCTGCGCGCTGGGATTCGCCGGTACCCCAGTTACGGGAATACGTGCAGGCGATGAAGGCGATATTTCACAGTTTCCAGACCGGTGAGCGCCTTAATTTTGAGGGCGAACACTACTGTCTCACCAAGCTGCAGCCATTTTTCAATCCCGGCCCGATTGAGCATCCCGACATTCCCATACTCTGTGGTGCGGTAGGACCAGCGATGACTAAAATGGTGGGTCGCATCGCCGATGGCATGATCAGTCACCCAACCAACTCGCCCCCGGAGTACATTCGTGACGTCTGTTGGCCGCGCCTGCGCGAGGGCCTGGCAAAAGGGGAGCGCAGCGAAGAGCCATTCAAACTCATTCTTGGCCCGCTGACAGCGGTGGGTAAAGATGATGCTGAGGTGGCTGCAGCCTGGGAAAAACAGCGAAACCTGCTTGGCTTTCTCTATTCTACACCGGCGTACTGGCCCAGCCTGGAACTATTTGGCTGGCAGGAGAAAGGCCAGCAACTGCTGGATATGACTCGCCAGGGCAACTGGGAGGAGATGTCCGCCATTGTTACGGATGAGATGCTGGAGCGCTTTGTCCCGCGCGGTACCTACGATGAGATAGCCGGGATTTTCCAGCAGCGCTACCAGGGACTGACCAAGCGTATCACCTTCCCTATGCCGAAAAATCCAGCTGACGACGCCCTGGTGGCACCGGTGATTCGGCAATTGCAGTCGCAGTAACAACAGGCGGGGCAATAAATTATGCTGCGCGGGTAAAATTTCGAGATGGCGATGATCTGCGCTATGTACTGCGCAAGCCCGGTGTACACTGCTTATAGATTTCAATACAGGGAGAGCACGGATGACAGCACCAGAGGCGGTCCATTTTGGGCAGGACGATTTGCCGTTTATCGATATTGGTGATGGCAATATGTTGAAAGTCCTGCAGGTCAAGCCGGAGGAGGGCCTGTGGATTATCGAGAATATTTTCCAGGCGGGTTACGAGGTAGATACGCACAAGCACACCGGTCCGGTTTACGGTTACACGCGTTCAGGCGCCTGGAAGTACAAGGAATACGACTACGTCAACCGCGAGGGTTCGTTCCTGTATGAACCGGCAGGCTCGGTGCATACCCTGCAGTGTGTTGAAGACAATACCCGGGTCTGGTTCCAGATGTACGGGTCTAATATCAACCTCGATGCCGAGGGGAATATCACCTCCGTGGTGGACGGCCAGCTGACGCTGGAATTTTACCTGGCCATGTGTGAGCAGCTGGGGTATCCCAAACCTGGAGTACTGGTCAGTTGAGCGCGCACATCGATGTCTACAGCCCGGACGCATACACCGCCGGCATACCCCATGAACAGTTCGCCTGGCTGCGCGCCAACGCCCCTGTTTACTGGCATGAGCACCCGGAGGGCCATGGCTACTGGGTGCTAAGCAAGCACGCGGATGTATTGGCAGTGTCCCGGGATCACAAGACCTTCTCCGCGGAGCAGGGCTTTGTGCTGGTGGATGACCTGCCAGCGGATATCCTGGACATGGCCCGCAACCAGTTACTGGGCATGGATCCTCCCAAGCACGGCCCTCTGCGGCGTGCGGTTATCACCCGCTTCACCTCGCGTATGCTGGCAGAGCTGGAGCCACAGGTGCGGGCCATTGCCCGCGAAGTTATGGCGCAGATCAGCTCGCCGCAGGAAGTTAACTTTGTTGAAAGCCTGGCCGGTGACCTGCCCACTGCGGTGATCTGTTCCATGCTGCAGATACCCCGGGACATGTGGGGGCAAATTCGGCGCTGGTCCGACTTGCAGACCTCCAGTTCCGACCCGGACCTGGGAGGCACGGCCGAAGAGGTCAACCAGGCCAGTGTGGAGATGGGTACCTATGGTTTCCAGTTGGCCTGCGAGCGCAAGGACCAGGGTGGTGACGACCTTATTTCCATGCTGATTAACCAGCAGGTCGATGGTCACCAGCTGTCGGAGATGGAGTTCGCCTCGCTGTTTATACAGCTTACGGTGGCTGGCAATGAGACCACCCGCGGCCTGATCAGTAGTGGTATGCACGAGTTGCTGCAGCGCCCGCAGCTACTCAGGCAATTGCGTGAACACCAGGAACAGCTGCCACTTGCCATCGAGGAAATGCTGCGTTGGACCTGTCCGCTGCATTACTTCCGGCGCACGGCTACCTGTGATGCTGAAATTCGCGGCCAGAAAATTTCCGCGGGCGATCGTGTGGTTATGTTGTACAGCTCGGCGAATTTCGATGAGGAGGTGTTCAGCGAACCGATGAAGTTTGATATCGCGCGGGATCCAAATCCGCATATGGCCTTTGGTCACGGTATTCACCTGTGCCTGGGTGCCAACCTGGCGCGTATGGAAGCGCGGGTATTCTTTGAGGAATTTTTCCGGCACTTCAAACAGATAGAGTCCCGTGGCGAACCGGTGTTTATTCGCTCCAACAGTATTCATGGCTATAAGGAAATGCCGGTCATGCTGACCCCGGCATAAAAGAGTCGGGCACTTGGGCCAGCTTGCTGTCAGGGAGAACGTGAATGTACTTTGACCTGGAGTATTACGGTCGGGTGCTGCGCCATGTCTGGTCACTGCGGCAGTGGCCAGGGCGCAGGCGAACTCTCTTTCGACTACTGATCCTGATTCCCCTTGAGTACCTGTTTAACGCCACTTGCTTTTTATTGGACTATATCCTGTTCCCCTCTCTGTGGAAGCAGGGTGTGGAGCGCCCCGTTTTCATCGTGGGTCACGCCCGTAGTGGCACCACGCTGGCGCACAGGCTGCTGGCTGCCGATGGCGACACCTTCAGTTACTTTCTTTACTGGGAAATGTTTTTTCCCTCTCTGCTACAGAAGAAAGTAATACGCGGCCTCGGCTATATCGACCAGGGTTGGCTGGGGCACCGTATTAATAAACGCCTGGTTGCCTGGGACGACAAAACCTATGGCCCCTTCCGGCACATGCATAACATGAGCCTGTGGAATTCGGAGGAGGATCAGTTTGTCATGCGTGGGGCATTTGTCACGCAGCAGTGGTCGACGGATATTCCCATGATGGATGTCATCGATATATTCCACGTCGACCAGATGTCACCGACCAAGCGACGGCGCTGGATGCACCACTATCGCGAATGTGTGAAGCGGCAGCTGCTGCTTAATGGCGGCAAGCGCATGCACCTCAGTAAGAACCCGCTGATGTGCGGCTGGGTGCAGTCCATTATCGACACCTTTCCCGATGCCCGCATCGTGGTACTGATGCGCAACCCCGCGCAGTGCATTCCCAGTGTGCTGAAACTGGTGGAGCTTGCCTGGAAAGGTAAGGGCTGGCAGCGCGCTGATTATGCGCGTTCCTTGCAGCTTCTGACCGATGTGTCCTTTGAGAGCTTTCATCATCCGCGCGCTGTGTTGCGCAATAACCCCGGCACACGGCATGTGGTGGTGGATTATCGCAAATTGACAACGGAACCCAGGGCGACGGTACACGATATTTACCAGGCCCTGGGAATGCCACTGGAGGATAGCTTTGACCAGTACCTGCAGATACAGGAACAGCGCGAGAAGGCCCATAAAACGCATTTTGAATACAGTATTGACGAGTATGAAGTTTCGCTTGAAAGAATTGAGCAGGA
>CBDTVJ010000244.1:0-6392 GCA_965363655.1 uncultured Halieaceae bacterium
GGAGGTATATAGCATGCGCGCCCCGAGTTGCGGATCTGGGATATTTGAATCATCTTCCCGCGACAGCGCTGCTTGGTAGGACGTAAATCCCGGGATATTACCACCCAGCGACAGCATCACCCTGGTGTCAGGGCACCTGGACGCGGTTTGCTCCATGAGATCTGCAAAGCGGGCATCGCCGATCAGTACGCTGGCCTGGCAGTCGTTGATGATATAGGCGATTTCATCGGCGCTTAGGTAGCGGTTAACCGGGGTGTAACGCAGACCAGCGCGTGTACAGGCGAACACCACCTCGGCGAACTCGGGCCGGTTGCTGGCGACTATTGCTACAGAATTACCCGTGCCCAGGCCGCCGGTTCGCAGCGCCCGGACCAATTGGTTAGCCCTGGCATTCAGTTCATGGAATGTACGATTGCCCGTGGGCGAAATGATCGCGGTGGCTGCGGGGGTATATTGCGCCCACAGGGCGATGGACATGCCGGTTGCAAGGGCTGTGGCGCGCTCTTCACTGGAAGGCAGCGTATTGGTGGAGCCTGGCGCCATTCAGCAAATACTCAAGCTTCAGGCTGCCACTTCCGGTGCACATGCGGTGCCACCCCGTAATAGCTTCCCCGGCAGGTCAGCATCGCTGACCATGTCGCGGTTGTCCTTTCTTAGTACCACACCGTTAACGATGACAGCATCGATACCCATGGCATCAGATACCAGCCGTTCCGCGTCTCCGGGTAGGTCCTGCACCCGCCGCAGCGGGCTTGCGCCAACGGTTTGTGGGTCAAATACAATGATGTCCGCTGGCCGGCCCTCAGCCAGCAGGCCGCGATCCTGTAGCCCGACCAACTGGGCCGGGCGTTGGGTGAGGGCATGGATGGCGCGTTCCAGGGACATAACACCCTTGTCGCGCACCCAGTAGCCCAGCAGGTGAGTGGAGTAGCAGGCATCACACAGCTGGTCTGCATGCGCTCCCGCGTCAGACAGGGTGATGACCGTGTGGTCGTCTGTAATCAGCTCTTCCACGCCCGCTTCGTTGTGGTTGAGGAAGCCAAAGCGGATGCGGCTATTCAGTTCGGTCTCAATTGCCATATCCAGCGCCAGGTCTACTGGATCGACACCGCGCTCTGCCGCTACCTCCGCCAGGGAGCAGTTCTCCAGGGAGGGGTCGGGGTCATAACGGGATATCTCGGCCCGTTGCGCCCAGCCGGCGTTGACGTTCTTTGCATCAGCCGTAGATTCTGTCTTGAATGCGGTGCGGAATTCGGGGCTGGCATAGGCCGCCAGCTTCCCCTGGCGATCCGCCTGCATAATGGCCTTGAAGGGGCCCAGTAGTTCGAACGGGTAGGGCTCGCTGAAATTGAAGTCGAACATGATGGGGCGGCAAGCTACCTGGGGGACAATGTTCAGTCCCGAATCCTGCAGCTTGGCGGCGCTTTCCTGATAACGGCGATGGGAGCCCGGGCCTACCATATCCGCCAATAGCGCGGTCCAGGTGATCGAGACACCGTGGCGCGTGGCCAGCTCCTCGAAATGTTTGTCAGTGAGGTTCCTGCCCATGGCGGCCTGGAAAATCCCGCCGCCGCTCTCGGCCATGGCACCCACCAGTGTGTCCATTTCCTCAAAGGAGGCCAGGCGGCTGGGCACCGGTTTGCCACCCTCGCCGTGATGTGTGGCGGCGTGGGAACTGGAAAAACCTATGGCGCCAGCCTCTACGGCCTCGCGTACAAGCGCGGCCATGGCCTGGATTTCTTCCCCGGTGGCTTCCCGTTCGGTGGCGTCCTCGCCCATCACCCACAGGCGGATGGGGGTGTGGCCAACCAGCGCGGCAACATTGATCGCGCTGCCCTTGTCTTCCAATAAAGCCAGGTACTGGGGGAATGTGGTGAAAGGCCAGTCGTCACCCAGTCCGGCATTGAGCGCATCAAAGGACATGCCTTCAACTTTTTCCAGGGTGCGCATGGCCGTTTTGCGGTGTTCCGGGCGCATGGGTGAAATACCGAAACCGCAATTGCCCACGATGGCGGTGGTCACGCCATGCCAGGGCGACACACTCAGGCTGCGATCCCAGATAATCTGGGCATCGTAATGGGTGTGAATGTCGACAAAGCCGGGGCAGACTACCCGGCCGTTAGCGTCAATGGTCTCGCTGGCTGCGGCAGGTGCATCACCCAGGGCAACGATATGGCCATCCGCAATACCTACATCCCCGGTGTAAGCAGGCGCGCCGCTGCCGTCGATGATAGTGCCACCGACAATCTTCAGGTCGTAAGTCATTGACGTAATGTCCTGTCTAGCTGGCCTTGGCTACCTGGGCGATGTGCTCCGGTGCATCCATGCCGAACAGTTCGACGCAGTTATCACGCAGAATGCGGCGACAATCATGTTCGTTAAGGTGTGCCATGTGCTTGGTGACGAGTTCCTGCGACAGCGGCCAGGTGGAATCCGAGTGCGGGAAATCATTGGCCCACAGCAAGCGCTCCACGTTCAGTTGGTCGATCATGCGCAGTGCCGTCCAGTCGTCCTGGAAGGTCATGTACACATTCTCGAAGAAATAATCTGACGGCAGCCTGGTCAGGGTGGGCGCCTTGTTCCAGAAGCGGTGCCGGTTATAGATATGATCCATGCGAAAGGCATAGTGCGGTGCCCAGCCGGCATCGGCTTCTACGCAGACTACTTTGAGATCCGGGAAACGGTCGAAGATACCTGAATAGATCATCAAACCGATGACGTCCTGGCAGCTGCGCACCACATTGAGCAGGGCGTTGATCTTGGGCCCGCGGTGGCCGCCATAGGATGGGTTGGTCAGGATATGGAAGCACAGGGGTAGCCCCAGTTCGACGGCTGTGGCCCAGAGTTGGTCGTACTGTGGATCATCGTAGTCGGCCTCACCCGGCATGCCGGACATCATGACCGCCTTGAAGCCCATGTTGGCGATCTCCACCAGTTCCGCGGCGCCTTCAGCACCGTTCTTGATCGCTGCCTGACCGGCGCCATAGAGGCGATCCGGTGCATGACTGCAGTAGTCCTTGAGCCAACGGTTGTACGCGACCATGCAGGCGTGGCGGTAATCCAGGTCGTCGTGGCCGCAGATCGGCATGCCGACGGTGGCAAACAGCATTTCCGCCGCTACGCCATCGCGGGCCTGGTCTGCCAGTCGATGGCTGGGATCCCAGCCGGAGCGATGCCAGTCCTTGAAATCGCGACCGGCGAAGGTCATCTGGTGAGACTCCTCACCCGCAGCGGCCACCAGGCCCATGGGTACTGACATATTGTTCAGGCCGGGAATAATGTACAGATCGCCCCGTTTTTCGTCGTGCTGGATATGGGGCGCCCGGTCGCGGAAGGCCGGATCAATGTAATCCTTGTAACAGTCAGGTGGCTCGGTTACATGGGAGTCGGCAGAGACGAAGCCGTAGTTGAAGGGTGAAGTCATACCGAATTCCTTGCTTCTCGCGGGGCGGTCCGCACCTCTGGAGATAACTCCAGCTAGGGGGTGGACTGGCAACACGAGCAGTTTCTTAATTAGAATGTAGAGAAATTATAGTTCAAAACTGCGAGAGTTCTTTGTACCTTACATCCCTTGCAGCATCAAGTGGAGTTGATGGCATCGCCAGCCCCGTGATTCCGGTATAGCAGGCCCCGGCGCACCAGCCACTTCTCAATTTCCACCGCGACCAACACCAGCGAAGATAAGCCCAGGCAGACCAGTAGATCGAACAGGGGCAGCGCCTGGGTATGGAATACGGCGTTCAAGGCCGGTAGGTAAATTACCGCCAGTTGCAGCACAATCGTTAGCAGCACGGCTGCGAGCATCGGGAGGTTGCTGAACAGCCCAATACTGAACAGAGAGGCCGATTCACTGCGTACCGCCAGGGAATGAAATAGCTGGGAGACCGTGAGTACCGTAAATACCACGGTCTGCCAGTAAGCGACGTCCCTGGACAGCGCCCAGGCCTGCGCTGCAATGGAAATCCCTCCCACAAACAGGCCAACCCAAAGAATATGCTGCCACATACCGTGGGAAAAAATATTCTCTTGCGGCGGGCGTGGCGCGCGGCGCATCAGGCCGGGTTCAGCAGGCTCCGCGGTGAATGCCAGTCCAGGTAAGCCATCAGTGACCAGGTTGATCCACAGGATATGGATCGGCAGCAGTGGTATGGGTAGTCCGCACAAGGGGGCCAATAGCAGCGTCCAGATCTCTCCCGAATTGGAACTCATCGTATCCTTGATGAACTTGCGGATGTTGTCGAAAATGCGGCGGCCCGCGCGTACCGCTTGCACGATGGTGGTGAAATCGTCATCGAGCAATACCATGTCCGCCGCCTGTCGGGCCACGTCGGTGCCTTTTTTACCCATGGCCACGCCAATATTGGCACGTTTCAGCGCGGGAGCGTCATTGACTCCGTCACCGGTCATCGCCACAAATTCGCCTCTTGCCTGCAGTGCTTTGACAATGCGCAGCTTCTGCTCGGGGGATACTCTTGCGTAGACGTGTACCGACCCGACAATTGCGCTGAACTGCTCGTCGGAGAGCTCATCCAGTTCAAGCCCTGTTCGCACGTTTGCTGCGCCGTCACAAATGCCCAGGCGCGTGGCAATCGCCACGGCCGTACCCGGGTGGTCACCGGTGATCATCACGGGTGTAATGCCGGCGGTAAGACAATCGGCCACCGCCTGCTGCGCCTCGGGTCGCGGCGGGTCTATCAGTGCCACCAGGCCAATAAAGGTCATGCCAGTTTCGACCTGTGGTGGGTCTACCTCGAGCGGCTGTTCAGCCAGCTCACGTTTAGCCAGGGCAAGCACACGGTAACCTTCATTGGCCAACTGCTCCGCTTCAGCAAGGATCGCCTGGCTGTCCATTGCGATCGGGGTACTGTTACCCAGTGCATTGGTGCACTGCGACAGGATTCGCTCCGGTGCCCCTTTAGCATAGGCGGTGACGCCCCCGGGCGAGCGATGCAGGGTGGTCATCGCCCGGCGCTCGCTGCTAAAGGGAATGACGCCGATACGCTCCAGTTCCCCTTCCAGTGCGGCCTTGTCGTAGCCGGATTGTTGTGCCGCCGTATAGAGAGCCAACTCAGTGGGCTCGCCGGATGGGGTGCCGTCTATCTCCGTCACATCGTTATTCAGTGCCAGGGCAATGCCCATGTCGCTCCAGGGGCCGCCCTCAGCGCGACCGGGAAGGACTGGATTTTGCTGCCCCGCTGCGACAAACAGTTCCGCTGTCATTTTGTTCTGGGTCAGGGTGCCTGTTTTGTCGGAGCAGATATAAGTTACTGAGCCCAGGGTCTCTACCGCCGGGAGGTTTCTCACCAGTGCGCTGTGACCGATCAACTTGCGCGCGCCCAGCGCCAGGGAAATCGTCACCACCGCCGGTAGCGCTTCGGGAATGGCTGCTACCGCAAGACTGATGGCGGTGAGCAGCATCAACATCACCGGCTGTCCCTGCAACAGGCCCGCCACAAAGACCACCGCGCAGATCGCCAGCACCGCCGCTGCCAGGTAGCGGCCAAAGCGGGCCAGTCTTTGTTGTAGTGGTGTTTTGACGCTCGTTTCGCGGCCCAGCAGTTCCGCAATATGACCGATTTCGGTTTGCAGGCCGGTCGCTATCACCACGCCGGTGCCACGTCCCCGGGTAACCAGGCTGCTCTTGTAGGCCATGTTGCTGCGGTCACCCAGTGGTAACTGCGGCGAGTCCAGTGGTGCAAGCTGCTTGCTAACGGCCTGCGATTCACCGGTCAGGGCTGACTCGTCCGCCTCAATTTCCTCTGTCTCAATCAGGCGCAGGTCCGCTGGAACGATATTGCCGGCCTCCAGCACTACCACATCTCCAGGCACCAGTTCCTGCGCCGCCAGGGAGACGGGCTGCCCATCGCGCAGCGCCTGGGCTTCTGGTGTTGCCATCTCTCTCAGGGCGGCTACGGCGCGTTCCGCGCGATATTCCTGCACGGTGCCGATGACCGCATTGAGCATGATAATCACCAGGATGGCGATAGTGTCCGGTGGCTCGCCAATGAACCCCGAGATCACCGCCGCCGCCAGTAGCACGATAATCATAAAGTCCGCAAACTGCCCGGCCACCATTGCCAACAGTGAGCGGCGCTGCGTCTCAGGGATTTTGTTCGGGCCGAGTTTTTCCAGGCGTTGTGTCGCTTCCAGCGATGTCAGCCCGGTCGGGCATGTATCGAGTCGTCGTAGCGCGCTGTCAGCATCGATGCAATGCCAGTCGGATTGCTGCACGTCGGTCCTCCGCAAGGAAATGGGGAATGAAGTTACTCACCTGTGCCAGACCCAAGTCCTCTGGGCTACAAACTGACGTTTAAGGTTTTAGTTTACAGGGATAAGTGCGAGTCTGAAAATCAGCTCAAGCCGTCGAGGTGCCCCGATACAGCACTTAAGGA
>CBDTVJ010000245.1:0-6385 GCA_965363655.1 uncultured Halieaceae bacterium
CTACGACGACAGCCTGAATGCCGTCAAACAGGCCATCGACAGCTTCGGCGATCTTCACATCGTACTGAACAACGCCGGGGTCAATCGTGACCGTATGTTCGCCTCAATGACCGAAGCAGAGTGGGACACCATCATGGCCGTACACCTCAAGGGCCATTTCTGCATCAGCTCCCACGCCGTGCATTACTGGCGTGGCCAGTCCAAGGAAGGCAAACCGGTCGATGCAAGGATTATCAATACCACCTCCGGTGCTGGTCTGCAGGGTTCCATCGGACAGTCGAACTATGCCGCAGCCAAAGCCGGTATCGCTGCACTCACCCTGAACCAGGCCGCAGAACTGGGTCGCTACAATATCACCGCCAATTCCGTAGCACCCTCAGCGCGCACGGGTATGACAACAGCCGTGCCGGAAATGGCCGAGCGTATGGCCAAACCAGAGGACGGTAGTTTCGATCACTTCGCCCCGGAAAACGTCTCCAACCTGTTGGCCTGGTTAGCCAGTGCTGAAGCGGCGTACGTGTCCGGCCGGGTGTTTGAAGCAGAAGGTGGACGTATCTGTATTTGTGATGGCTGGCGCACCACCGATGGCGTCGATCGTGGCGCCGCCTGGCCACCTGCAGAGATTGGCGAAGCTATGAAGGAATTACTAGCCAGCGAAGTTCCCGCACAGAAGGTCTGGGGAACGTAAGCAGGACTTGTAACAGAGCTGATTGGAGCACTTATGGAATTCGCATTCACAGAAGAGCAGGAAATGATCCGCGATACAGCTGCGGCATTTCTGGCAGAGGTGTCGGACAGCGAGGCAGTTCGCCGTGCGATGGCCACGGAGCAGGGCTATGATCCTGAGCTATGGCGTCGTATCTGTGGCGAGATGTACTGGCAGGCGATCCATCTTCCAGAGGACAGCGGTGGCATGGGGCTGGGCTATGTGGAACTGGTTGCCATGATGGAGCAGATGGGCCGTTACCTGTTGTGCTCGCCGTTCTTTTCAACTGTTTGCCTTGCAGCTAACGCCTTATTGGTAGCAGGTTCCAATGAGCAACAAAGCCAATGGTTGGGGCAGATCTGCGCAGGCGACCTGACCGCAAGCCTTGCTTTCAACGGCGGTTCCAGTCGTTGGGACTCGGCTTCAGTGACTGCCACCTGGCGACGTGAGGGCGATAACTATGTCCTTAACGGCGAGTACCGCTACGTGATCGACGGACATACTGCAGACCTGTTAGTGGTCGCCGCAAGAGAGGAGGGCAGCGTCGGAGAAGACGGAATTACTATGTTCCTGCTGCCAGCTCAAACCGACGGGGTAACATGTCAATGGTTGCCCACCATGGACCAGGCTCGCAAACAAGCCGCCATCCAGTTACAGCAGGTTAGCTTGGCGGGCGATGCTTTGATGGGAGAAGCGGGTCAGGGTTGGCCGGCGCTGTCTCAAGTCATTGACCTGGCCACTATTGCACTGGCCGCGGAACAGGTGGGTGGCTGCCAGCAGTTACTGGATAAAACCATCGAGTACACCAGCGAGCGGGTGCAGTTCAATCGCACTATCGCCAGTTACCAGGCCGTGAAACATAAAGCCGCCGATATGATGATGAAAACAGAAGTGGCACGCTCTGCCGTTTACTATGCGGCCTGCATCGCCCAGGAAGCACTGGAAGGTGGTCCTTTGGCGGGCGAGTTGAGTGAGGCTGCCAGTGTCGCCAAGTCCTATTGTTCCGATGCGTACTTCGCCATCGCTGGAGATGCGCTGCAATTGTTCGGTGGTGTCGGCTTTACCTGGGAATACGATGTGCACCTGTATTTAAAGCGTGCCAAGTCTTCAGAGCACCTGCTCGGTAACGGCGTAATGCACCGGGAGCGCCTGGCCAGCGCCCTGCTGGATTGAGGGAGATAGACCATGAAATTAAGCTTTAGCCCAGCAGATGAACAATTCCGTCAGGAGGTTGCCGGCTGGTTGAACAAAAACCTTACCGGGGAATTTGAGCAACTGAAATACCGTGGCGGTCCGGGCGACGAACATATGTTTCCACAAGAACGTAAAGTCTGGGAACAAAAGTTGGCCGAAGGCGGCTGGACCTGTGTCGGTTGGCCCAAGGAGCACGGCGGCCGCGCCTGCACCATTGAGCAGCAGGTTATCTTTTTTGAAGAGTATGCCCGCGCCGGCGCCCCCGGGCGTGTAGGTCATATCGGCGAGGGCCTCACTGGCCCGACACTCATTGCCTTTGGCACTGAGCAACAAAAGAAGAAGTACCTGCCCGGTATCGTAGCCGGCACCGAATTGTGGTGCCAGGGTTATTCCGAACCCAGCGCCGGTTCCGACCTGGCAAACGTTAAGACTAAAGCGCGTTTTGACGAGGCCAAAGGCAAGTGGATTATCAATGGCCAGAAGGTGTGGACCTCGCTGGCCCATGAATCCGATTACTGTTTTGTCATTGCCCGTACCGATCCGGGTTCGGTAGCACACAAGGGTCTGGGTTTCTTCCTGATTAAAATGGATCAGCCCGGTATCGAAGTGCGTCCTATTGAACAAATCACCGGCACCTCGGAGTTCAACGAAGTGTTTTTCGATGAAGCAGAGTGTGATGCCGATGATATTGTCGGTGCGCCCGGCGAGGGTTGGAAAGTAGCGATGGGGCTGCTGGGCTTCGAGCGCGGCGTGTCTACACTGGGCCAGCAGATGCAGTTCCAGAATGAACTGGATGATGTGGTGCGTGTTGCCAAGGGGAATGGCGCAGCGCAGGATCCCGCAATCCGTCAGCGCATAGCGCAGGCGCACCTTGAGTTAAAGATCATGCGCTATAACTCCCTGCGTATGTTGTCTGGGCAAAATGCTAGTGATGGCGCCCTGCAAAAGGAAGCATTGATCTACAAGCTTTTCTGGGCTACCTGGCACCGCAGCCTGGGTGAGCTGGCCATGGATGTGATGGGGCCCGAGTGCGAGATTCTCGAAGGTGGGCCTTATGAGTTGAGTCGCCTGCAATCCATGTACTTGTTTGTTCGCTCTGACACCATCTATGGCGGCACCAACCAGATTCAACGCAACATTATTGCCGAGCGGGGTCTGGGTATGCCTCGGGAGCCCAAAGGCGAGGCGAGGTAGACAGGATCAACATAAATAGAACCAGGGTAAACACTATGGATTTGAAAGCACCGGAATATGTAGCGGGCCACGGCCTGATCAAGGGTAAAACGGTATTGATAACCGCGGCAGCGGGCGCGGGTATCGGTTTCGCTGCCGCCACGCGAGCCGCGGAAGAGGGCGCGCGCGCCGTCGTACTGAGTGATATTCATGAGGCGCGCCTGGCCGCAGCGGTGGACAAGTTAAAGGAAGAGTCAGGGCTGCAGGAGGTGTACGGCAAGGTCGGTAATGTCGCCGTTGAGGACGAAGTGCAGGCGCTGGTGAATTTCGCTGAGGAAACAATGGATGGCGTAGATATCCTGATCAACAACGCTGGCCTTGGTACTTCCAAACTGCTGATTGAAATGGAGGATGACGAGTGGCACAAGGTCATTGACGTAACCCTCAACGGCACGATGCGCATGACGCGCTGCATGATGAAAGTCATGAGGGCCCGTGGGCAGGGCGGCGTTATTGTTAACAACGCATCGGTACTGGGTTGGCGTGCGCAGAAGGAGCAGGCCCACTACGCTGCCGCCAAGGCGGGTGTGATGGCGCTGACTCGTTGCGCCGCGCTGGAGGCGGCAGAGTTCAATGTCCGTATTAATGCAGTGGCTCCCTCTATCGTATTGCATCCGATGCTGCGCAAGTCTGCCTCGGAGGAATTGTTGCAGGAACTGGAGTCAAAAGAGGCCTACGGACGCGCTGCAGAGGCCTGGGAAGTGGCCAACGTGATGATGTTCCTGGCGTCGGACTACTCGAGTTATATGACCGGCGAGATTGTACCGGTCTCCAGCCAGCGCGCTTAGCAGGTATAGCCGTCGGATGATGATTCCGGCACATCCAATACAGCATTAGAACGATCAGGAGAAAGAACATGAGAGAAGCAGTCATTGTAGCCACCGCCAGGACCGGCCTGGCCAAGTCATTCCGCGGTGGTTTCAACAACACTGAAGCGCCCGCCATGGGCGGCCATGTGGTCCGCGCCGCCGTCGAGCGGGCGGGTATTGACGCAGCGGAGGTGGATGACTGCATCTTCGGTGCGGCGGCCCAGCAGGGTACCCAGGGTTACAATATCGGTCGCCTCAGTGGCATCGCCGGTGGCCTGCCCGATACTGTTGC
The DNA here is from genome assembly GCA_965363655.1 of uncultured Halieaceae bacterium. Classification (GTDB taxonomy): domain Bacteria; phylum Pseudomonadota; class Gammaproteobacteria; order Pseudomonadales; family Halieaceae; genus Marimicrobium. The sequence goes on from CBDTVJ010000245.1 coordinate 4,235, forward strand.
GGGCATGGCGATAGAGCGCCAGTGCTCCTCAGGCCTGATGTCCATCGCTACTGCAGCCAAAAGCATCATGTGCAATGAGTACGACATTGCAGTAGCCGGCGGTGTCGAGTCGATCTCCCTGGTGCAGACCAAGCACAAGAATGGCTATCGCAATGTTTCTGCAGCGGTAACCGCCATTGATGCGACAGCTTACATGCCCATGCTGGAGACCGCAGAAGTGGTATCCGAACGCTACGGCATCAGTCGTGAAGACCAGGATATCTATTCCCTGCAAAGCCAGCAGCGCACGGCGGCAGCCCAGCGCTCCGGTCTGTTCAATGACGAAATCGTGCCTATGAATACCGTCAAGGCGGTTTTCAACAGGGAGACCAAAGAAACCACCTATGAGGACGCGGTGGTGGACCGGGACGACTGCAATCGCCCCGCAACTACGCTTGCAAGCCTGGCTGCACTGGAACCTGTGTTCAAGGATGGGCAGTGGGTAAAGGAGGGTAAGTTCATTACCGCTGGCAACTCCTCGCAGCTGTCAGACGGTGCTTCGGCCTGCGTGGTGATGGACTCCAAAATTGCCTCGCAAAAAGGGCTGCAGCCGTTGGGTATCTACCGTGGACTGGCCGTTGCCGGTTGCAAGTCGGATGAAATGGGTATCGGCCCGGTTTTCGCAGTACCCAGGCTGCTGCAGCGTCACGGCCTGACGGTCAATGACGTCGACCTGTGGGAGCTCAATGAAGCCTTTGCCTGCCAGGTTATCTACAGTCGTGACCAGCTGGGCATCGACAACGATAAATTGAATGTCAATGGCGGCTCCATCTCCATTGGTCACCCCTTCGGCATGAGTGGTGCCCGTATGGTCGGTCACGCACTCATCGAGGGTAAGCGCCGGGGAGCAAGGTACGTGGTTGTCACCATGTGTATTGGGGGTGGTATGGGTGCAGCGGGCCTGTTTGAAGTCGCCTGATTGACAATCCCCGGATGCTGCCTGCCTTGCGCTTGATCACCTGAACAGGCAGCGGCAACGCAATAGCGGCATTCTTCCCGCGCGGGAACTTTCTTTACCCGTGGCTTACAAAGCTATGCAGACCGGGCCTGTGCGCCCGGCTTTCAGTTATAATAATCGTTTAACCATGGGGCCCGGATTCTCGCATTTGATTTCCTCTCGTTACTCACTCGGAAATAGCCGCGGCTTCAGTTTACTGGAGATGGTCGTAGCGGTGGCGATATTGGGTATGTCGCTGGGCGTACTGTATCGGGCTGCGGGTGGCGCGACCCGGATAGTCAGTGTTGATGAACAAACTGCCTACGGCGTTGAGTTGGCCCGCTCCCTGCTCGTGGTACATGCGGTAGTTCCCGCTTCCGGCCTCAGTGAGCAAGGCGAAACCGAAGGGGGTTTTGCCTGGGAGGTGGTGGCGTCACCGCTAGAGTTGCCAGAGGCAATACCATTGGCGGAAGGCACGCTGCAGGCAATAACTGTCACCGTCAGCTGGCGTGATGGGGACAAAGACCGCAAGTTCGCCCTGGACTCGGTTGTGGTTGGGCAGGAGGCGCTCGAGTGAACAGGTCCCGGGGGTTTACCCTGATCGAGGTAATGATAGCCCTGACGCTGCTGTCCATGATGATGGTGGCTACCATCGCTGCCATGCGTACCTTCGGCAATACTAAAACGACAATCGGGCGGGTGATAGACCGGGTGGATGAGGTGCGCGTGGTCAGTGAGTTTCTTCGCAATTCGCTGGGCGCTGCGCTGCCCCTTGCGCGCGTGGGGCTCATTGACGAAGACAGTGACGCGCCGGAGATCGGCACCTATTTTTGGGGAAGCCCCACAAGTGTGGTTTGGGTGTCACCGCTGTTGGGTGGCTCCGGCCTGGGAGGGGTTTTTGTAATGCGGCTGGTCGTTGCGGATGGAAAACTGGGGCTGGCGTGGCACCCTTATGCGAAATCTGTGGAGGCCTACAGCTGGGAGGAGCTCGAATCACGAGTGTTGTTGCATGATGTGGAAGAGTTTGAGCTGGGATACCTTGATAGTTTTGGCGGGGAGTGGCTCGAGGAATGGCCCGGTCGTGCCAGCAACCCCGTCGCGGTGCGGCTGAATATCAAGGCCCGGGGCAAGTACTGGCCGGAGATGGTGGTCCGTTTGAGCGCGGATGTAAGCAG
>CBDTVJ010000246.1:0-6352 GCA_965363655.1 uncultured Halieaceae bacterium
ACCAGAAGCAGTCGCTGGAAAGGGCAGTGGGAGATGGTTTCAGCGTGGTCTGGATTGAGGGTAAGGCGGGGCGCCGCCGGATGGCTAAATTGTTGTTTCACAGCGCGCACATCAGGCTGACGACCCCGGAAGCGTTTGCGGTTCATCGGCAAAATATCGAATGGGGTGTGCAATTCAGTGAAAAGCATATTCCCGAGGGTGCCCTGGGTATCGACCTGCCAACGCGTAAGATCATGCGTTGGGCGTTGCAGAGCTGGAAGCGCGTGCAGTTTATGAACCGCTTTCTTGCCGGCACCTGGCTGCCCCGCCTGCAAATGGATTGGCGTACCGCGCTGGGCTGCGCGGCACACTTTATGATTGTTGCAGATGAGCCGTTGGAGTCGGTGGAGGACTATCTTGCCGGGGGGCGGGCCATGCAGCGCTTCTGGCTGGAGGCGACTCGCCAGGGGCTGCAGTTTCAGCCGGAAATGACGCCATTGATATTCTCGCGTTATGTTACTCAGTCACGGGTATTCACGACAGTTGCGCCGGAGCAGGAGCTCGCCACACGCGTAGCCGGTGAGCTGTCAGCAATATTGGGAGGACAGGAGACAATGTCCCGTGGAGTGTATATGGGGCGGGTCGGTTTTGGTCCGTTACCTGATTCCCGCTCCACCAGGCCGCCACTTGAGAGCTTGTTGATAGATACGGGAAGCTGATTCAGGCTGACTGCTGAGGCAGTTTCCAGCTGCTACCAGCTACCACTATGGGTGTGGCGGATCCTTCGATGACTTACTTGCTCAGTTTTTTCAGGTATTGCTTGGTGAAGACCTTGTCAGGTAGCTTGCGCCGTTTCATTTTTCGGTATTTCAGTACGGAGCGCCCCCTCCTGGTCACCGCATCGACCATAACCATCTGCGTGGGTCGCAGTTCACCGGCCATTTTCTTGTAAGCCCCAAACAGGCAAGTTTTTATCAGGCGGCCGGACACTGAATAAAATTCAGCTTGCAGCGGCCTGAACTTGTCCTGGTCTACCCAGTAAACAACCCGGCTGTATGTGACGCCCTTACGCGCGGCGTTTAACTCGAGCTTGTAGTAGGGTGAACCGTCGATTTCCTCGATGCCGAGTAATGTCGCATCATAATCCCCGGCAAAATTGGCTCTGGCGATATCTCCGTTGGAGACCTCTCCCGTGAGTTTCGCGGACAGGGGTAGTCGCACAGGTTGTGACAGGTTGGGCAGGAAGGCCCAGAGGTCATGGTCCCGCATCAGTAGAATCTGGCCCTTGTCTATCGCTGGCGCAGTGGTCATCAACATAGTCCTGTCGTTCCCTTTTGACAGAATGCGATATTTCTTGACCTCCTGATCCTGGTCCGGTTTGGTAGTGGTAATCGAGACATCTACCTGGAAGCCCTCCTGTGGGAAGCGCACGTGGTCGGCGCGTTCAACAATTTGCTCTGCTGTTATGTCCTCGGCCCACAGGGGTGGGGCAAGACCGACAACGGTACAAATTAACACCCATAAAATGGCTGCGGTGAAGGGCGGTGCAATTCGGTATGAGCGAGTCTGTGTGCAGTTCATTGCCGGTAATATACCTGCCGCTTCAAGTGATGTGTAGGTTTCCACAAAAACTACCCTGATCCGTCTAGCCCACTACTGATAATCTCGGCCTTGCCGGAGAGTTTTGGGTGCAACCGTCAATAGTGCGAGGATTACACATTTTGAGTATGACCGGCGGTACCGGAGGTTGTGGTATCTTTCGTTTGATACAACGCTCGTTTAGGGTCCAGAGGGACTGAATATGCCCGTTTGCCTGTTACTGCAACAGAAAGCCTTTTCTACGCTGAGCGCACTGTTTCTAGCCATGCTTGCCGTAGTCCTGCTTACAGCGGCGGGCGGCACTGCGGCGGCTGGGCCCGAGCTGCAGGATATCCGCGTGGGTTATACACCAGAGCGAACACGTTTCGTATTCGACATCCCGGCACCCGCCAGCTACCGCCTGTCGCGGCTTGAGCAACCCCAGCGGCTTATTGTCGACGTCGGCCTGGTCGATCCGGGCCTGGCGCTGCCACGCATGTCACTGCAGGGTACACCCATTGTTTCTGTCAGTAGCGAAACCCGGGACGATGGTGGCGCGCGCTACATTTTTGAACTGTCCCGTTATACCGCCGCCCGTATTTTTTCGCTCGCGCCGAATGATACGCGCATGCATCGCGTTGTGGTTGATATAGACAACGCTGAGGTAGATGTCCCCGTCGTGGCCCCTGTTGCCGTATCGAAAGCCAGTAGCCCTTCCCGGCCCTGGAAGGGGACACAGAAGGGTGGCGTCAAACCCGGCATCGCTCCTGCTGTTAACCGTGACCCTGATGAAGGCGCTACTGAAGAGGACGCGGATGAAGAGTACGCGGATGAAGAGTACGCGGATGAAGAGTTCGAGGATGAAGAGTTCGAGGATGAAGAGTTCGAGGATGATACCGACGGTATCTCTTCGGCAGATGATCTGTTTGGTATGGATGAAGAGGAGGACGATGGCGATATTTCCTCGGTAGATGATTTGTTTGGCATGGAGGAAGAGACAGAGGACACGGAGGCAGACTCCGGGTTTGACAGGGTAGATGGCTTTATACAGTTTGAATCCGCCTACACCTATGCCTCACCGACCCACTTGTCCAAGGCCCGCACTATTCTTGAGCTGGGCACTGACGGGCGTATCAACGACAACATCAGCTGGAAGATCAGCGGCAGGGCCTATTATGACCTGGTGTTCGATCTGGATAATTTCTATTCAGACCGGGTCAGTGACAATCGTGAATACGATGCGGATGTGTACGAGACCTATGTCGATATTTCGGCCGGTGACCTGGAGTTACGCCTGGGTAGGCAGCACATTATCTGGGGTGAGATGGTGGGGCTATTTTTTGCCGATGTCGTTTCAGCCAAGGACACGCGCCAGTTTGTAAACCAGGACTTCGACCTGATCCGCATACCCCAATGGGCCGCCCAGGCAGAGTACTACATGGGCGACTACCACGCTGAGGTCATCTGGATTCCGGTCATGACCTACAATGAGATTGGCGTGCCCGGCGACGATTTTTATCCGTTGGGCACCAAGCGCCCGGAAAACCTCAAGCTGGTGATTAAAAACCCTGACGAGCCTTCCAATGATTTGGACAACAGCGCTTATGGCCTGCGGGTATCGGCGCTGAAAGCCGGCTGGGATATCTCGGGTTTTTATTACCGCAGTGTTGATGCAGAGCCGAGCTTTTTCAACGAAATTATAAGCGACCCTGAACCCACACTGCTTTTTACCCCCGAGCATAAGAAGATCCACCAGTTTGGAGCCACCCTGGCGAAAGACTTCGGAGGCTTTGTTCTCAAGAGCGAAGCTATCTTTACCAAGGACCGCTATTTCGCTGCGGATGTGCCAGTTGACAGGGGAGTGGTACAGCAGGATTTTCTCGATTATGTCGTTGGGCTGGAACATACCACCCCCGAAAATACGTTTCTGAATTTTCAGATATATCAACGCTGGTTTCCCGATCACGACAGCCACATACTGTTTGATGAGTTTGAAACCGGCGTGAGCTTTTTGGGCAGATTCGAAGTGAACAACAAGCTGGATGCCGAAATGCTGCTGATTTCCCAGCTTAATCGCAGGGACTGGATGGTAAGGCCCAGATTGATCTGGACCTTTGCCGACAACTGGTTTCTCCAATTTGGCGCGGACGTGATGGGTGGCAAGGAGGCCGCGGTATTCGGCCGCTTTGACGATAGTGACCGGGTTTATACTAATCTGCGCTATACCTTCTGACGCGGATTATCATGCCCGCCACCCGCGTTCTGTTTTTCTCCGAGGCTGTTACCCTGGCGCACCTGGCCCGGCCGCTGGTGCTGGCCCAGTCCCTGAATAGGGCGAATTATGAGATCCAATTCGCCGTGGATTCACGCTACCGCCAATTTATAGATGAGGCTTCTCTCGACTGCCGTCCTATACACTCGCTCTCCAGTGAACAATTCCTCCAGGCATTGTCCCGCGGCGCGCCCCTCTACGATGCTCGAACTTTGGGCAATTACGTACGCGAAGACCGGGAGCTAATTGAGGCCTTCAAGCCGGATGTCGTGGTGGGGGACTTTCGCTTGTCACTCGCTGTCAGCGCCCGTCTGGCGAAGGTGCCCTATATCACCTTGAGCAATATCTACTGGAGCCCATTTGCGGTCCAGCGCTACACGGTGCCGGAACTGCCCTTTACCCGACTCCTGGGGCCGGCCATCGCACAGATTGTTTTCAATCTGGCGCGCCCCTTAACCTTCGCCATGCATACCCGGCCTATGAACGCGGTCAAAAAGGATTTTGGCTTGTCGCCATCAGGGTGGGATTTGCGCCAAGTCTATACCGAAGCAGACTATACCTTGTATGCCGATATCCCCGGCATGGTCGAAACGAAAACACTACCGCCTGAACATCAGTACATGGGCGCTGTTTTGTGGTCTCCGCCTGTGTCGAACCCCCAGTGGTGGGACCAGGTACCCGGCGACAGGCCAATTATATACCTGACGCTGGGTAGTTCTGGAGATGTGGGTGTATTGCCCATGTTACTCAATGTGCTGGGAGGCCTCGAGGTGTATGTGATGGTAGCAACCGCTGGTCGGGCCGTAGAATTTGACGTGCCGAAAAATGTATTTGTGGCCGATTATCTACCTGGCATCGAAGCGGTGGCGCGGTCCAGCCTGGTGGTGTGCAATGGGGGTAGCCCCACCACGCAACAAGCTTTGTCCTGCGGAGTACCTGTCCTGGGGCTTCCCTCCAACCTGGATCAATACCTGAATATGGCGCCAATTGTTCGACGTGGAGCGGGTCTTTTAATCAGGTCAGGAGGGATCAAGGCCGCAGCGCTGGCAGAGTCTGTGCGCCAATTGCTTGATACCCCGACGTATGGGGAGGCTGCGCGGGTGTTGGCCGGAGAATATGGGGAATATGCGGCGGAAACGATCTTCCGGGGTGTCCTGGACAATGCCCTCGGTCGGGATGTCTGATACATTCCTTTGCGCTTACTCATTCTTTGTTGCCACTTAGCTTAAAGTTGCTCATTTCGCCAGCGGCATAGACGGGCCCATGACAATCAACCAGGTCACTCGATGATAACTCTCCTGGCCATCAGGAACCTGTTCCGGCATCGCAAGCGCACGCTGGTCGCCCTGTCCGCTATATCTTTCGGGGTGATAGCGCTGTTGATTGCTGGCGGCTTTATCGAATGGGTGTTCTGGGGTATGCGCGAGGGCACTATTCAGTCGCGTTTTGGCCACATTCAAATGACTCGCCCCGGCTACTTCGAGGTCGGCAATTCAGACCCTTTTGCCTACCTGTTGCCGCAGGGAATCGAAGACCAGGTAAATCCGCAGATATTGCCTCACGTTGATATCATCTCCAAGCGCCTGGTGCTGTCCGGCCTGGTCAGTCATGGTGAAACCAGTGTGGGCTTCATCGGTGAAGGCATGGACCCGGAAAAGGACTCCGCCGTCAGCAAGCACCTGATGATCGCCGAAGGGGAGCGGTTGAGCGCGGATGACCCCAATGGCATGTTGCTGGGCAAGGGCCTTGCCGCCAGCCTTGGTGTCGGCGTGGGCGATGGTGTGATATTACTGGCAACCACGGCTACTGGCAGTATGAACGGTGTTGAAGGCACCGTGCGGGGACTTTTCCAGAGCGCCTCCAGTGCGTATGACGCAGTGGCTTTGCGCCTGTCGCTAGAAACTGCCAGGCAGTTAATGCGCGTTCCGGGAGAACACTCCTGGGTGATTTTGCTGGACGAAACCGAACACACGGATGTGGTATTGGCGCAGCTGCAGGCGGCGTATCCCGCTGACCAGTTGCAGGTTGAGTTCAAGCCCTGGTATGCACTGGCGGACTTTTACAACAAAACCGTGAAACTCTACTCCAGGCAAATGGACATCATTCGGCTGGTCATTGGCCTGGTTATCGTGCTCAGCATATCCAACACACTGGCAATGAGTGTGCATGAGCGCACCGGTGAGATAGGCACTCTGATGGCTATTGGCTTGAAGCGCAGAAACATCCTTCAGTTGTTCATGACGGAGGGGCTGCTGCTGGGCATAGTCGGTGGCTTGCTGGGGGTGGGAGTAGGGGCCGCTCTGGGGATGATAATATCCAAGGTCGGTATACCGATGCCGCCGCCGCCCGGCATGGATGTCGCCGTTACCGGCAGGATTATGGTTTCCTGGCCCTTGGCTATGGGTGCCCTGATGCTGGCTTTACTGACTGCGTTTTTTGGCAGTATTTTCCCGGCGATGAAGGCCGCACGGCTGGAAATAGTGGATGCGCTGCGTCACAGCATATAAAGGAATGATTGCGGTG
>CBDTVJ010000247.1:0-6347 GCA_965363655.1 uncultured Halieaceae bacterium
GTACCCAGGTGCCGGGCGATGGCCCGGGCATGATCGGACTCATCGTAGCGCTCCTCGTCGAAACCGATAGTAAAGGTTTGCACAGGGGTGTCGCTGGCATGTTGCATCAGTGCCGTCACGGTCGTTGAGTCATAGCCGCCCGATAGCATCGACCCCAGGCTCACATCGGCCACCATGCGCTTGGCGACCGCATCCTGCAGCAGTTGATCCAGGGCGTCGACCGCCTGGCCCTGGCTGCCTTCGAATGGTTCATGCTGGCCGGCCAGGGCGGTATCTGCGGCTGACCAGTAGCAGTGCATTTCCTGCTTGCCGTCCGCCCTGATCTCTAGCCAGTGTCCTGCGGGTAGTTTTTCGATACCTTCAAAAATAGAGCGGGGGCCGGGCACCCAGGCGTACTGGATGAACAGGGCGAGGGCATCCCGATCAATCCCGGCATTGAAATCCGGGTGGGCGCGCAGGGCTTTCAGTTCCGAACCAAACAGGAAGGTGGCGCCACACCAGCCCATGTACAAGGGCTTTTTACCCGCCCGGTCACGCGCCAGTACCAGGGTGCGCTCGCGCTGATCCCACAGGGCGAAGGCGAACATGCCCTCAAAGCGCAGCAGTGCGGCCTCTATGCCCCACTCGAGGAAAGCTGCGAGCATAACTTCCGTATCTGAGTGTCCGCGAAAGGAATGGCCCAGCGACTGCAACTCCCGGCCAAGCGCTGGAAAATTGTATATTTCGCCGTTGTAACTGAGGACATAGCGGCCATCGGGGGAGGCCATGGGTTGAGCCCCGGCCGCACTGACATCCTGGATCGAAAGCCGTCTGTGTCCCAGTGCTACGCCGTGCTGTGGATCGGCCCAGGTGCCACCTGCATCTGGCCCTCTATGAGTGAGTGTCGTGGCCATCGCCTCGGCCAGTACCCGCATCGAGTGTTCATCACCCCGGGGGGCACGTTGCAGGTAGCCGGTGATACCGCACATGGTCGCGTTACCGGCCCGGGAGTGAAGCGTGTCGTTCTGCTGCCATTGCACCCAGCTCCTGGTAGAGCCGGGTGTAGCGATCGAGGCTTTGCTGCTGATCGACATTTTCCACCACAAAGCGTTGTCCGCGTTCACCCCATGAGCTTCTTGACTCGGGGTCCTGCAACAGGCCGCCAAGTGCAGTGGCCAGGGCCTGGGGGTTTCGTTCAACCAGCTGGTAGTGTTCGCCGTCGCGTCCGATGCCGGGCGAAATCCCGATATACGGAGTAACCAGGCAGGGTAGCCCGGTGGCCATGGCCTCCAATACCGAGTTGGGGGTGCCTTCGCGCTTTGAGGCCAGGATGAAAATGTCACTGGCGCGTAAATAGGACTCGACATCGTCGACGACACCGGCGAAGTGAACCCTGTCAGGGGCGCCGGAGGAGTCGATCAGGGCGGCAATTTCCTGGCCGAAGGTTTTGAGTTTGGGGTCATGCGTATCGGAGCGGGGGCCGACAAATAACAAGTGCGTATCGGGGTGCTCCGACAGCACCAGGCGCCAGGCCTTGATGATTTCATCGGGGCTTTTGCGTGGCATGACGGCGCCCACCACCGCCACCACTGAGTGCTGCGCGGGAATATCGAAACGCGCACGGATTTCTGCGCTGCGCTGCTCGTCCTGCGGCGACTGCGCCGGATGGAAGCGTTGCAGGTTGACGCCATTGGGAATGTATTCAATGCGGGTGGTCACGCCGATATCGCGCAGGAATTCCTCAATGGTCTCGCTGTTAGTCACCAGGGCATCAAACTCGTTGAATACACGCCGGTAACCGCGGCTCCTGAAAATGCGTTTGAGCGGCTTCTGCGGCCAGGTGGGGAACTGCGAAACTGAATACAGCACGGCGGCGCCACCTTGTTTCAGCTGGCGTAGCCAGGGCAGTGCGTTGGGCCGCATATTGGTAAGCATTTGCACTACCTGGGGCCCGTCACAGGGTTGTTGGCATACCTCGACGACGGCATCGTAATAAATTTGGGTGCGGGACCTTTTTTTATTGTCGGGCAGGCGGATACGTTCCAATGGTGCGCCATCGAGAGTAGACTGCGGTAGCCATGATCCAGGTGCTGCCTGGTACCAGTTTGCTGCGCTGTCCGCTTCGCTACGCTCTTCGATTTGCGGTGTTCCCGTCATAATGCGCACGTCGAGTCCGCGCTCCAGGAACCCCGGGATGTAACTGCGATAGCGATTCTGGGCACCACCGTAGGTGGGGTAGAAATGTGGTGAGGCCAGCCAGAGTCGAGTGCGATTGTCATCGTAAAATGTAATAGTTTTCTCCCTGGTTCTGGGCAGAGCGAGCGGTTACCGGGTTACAGCGGAGACCATTCTATATGAACGCCCAGATGCATAAAAGGCTGGCCCGTGTCGCGTAGCGCTGCCGCGGGGAGGGAACCACAGAACGTTTTGTAGCGATAACGGTGCGATATGATCAAAAGCCTGCTTTTTTATCTTGCGATGCTGGTCTTCATGCTAGCCCTGTTGGAGGGGTTCTCCTTCGTGGCGGTGCAAGTAGTGGACCGGGATGATTATTTCGACACCCGCGCCAGTGTCCTGGCGCGCATCAATGAAGCTGGCCTGGCGAATTTTACAGCGAGACTCGGCGACCCTGTCACAGGGTGGCGCAGTTATGGCCCCTCGGTTCACGACGAGGACAACTGCCTGGGTGAGTCGATTACCTACAGTTTAGACGCGGCGGGCGCCAGGCTATATGAACAGTTCGATGCGGCGGCAACCGAGGTGGTCGTCGTGGGTGACTCCTACACCCGTGGTGACGAAATTGCTGACAATGAAACCTATCCCGCCCGGCTTTCGCAACTGCTGGGAGTGTCAGTCGCAAATCTCGGGGTGGGCGGCTATGGACCTACCCAGGCGGTACTGAACTTGCGGCAGAATATTGCCAGCTATCCACACACCAGGGTGGTCGTGCTGGCTATTATGTATGAAAATGTTTACCGCATGATGAACAGCTACCGGCCGGTGCTATACGGCAACTCCTCAACTTACACGCTAAAGCCATACATGCAGGGCGGTGAAATAATATCCCACCCTGGCAGCGCAGTGCTCGACAGCCTGGAACAGTTCAAACAAGTGGCGAACGAGGCTTTCGACAATGATTATTGGGCCAGGCCCGAGCCAGGCTTTCCCTACCTGCTCTCCCTGGTTCGCAGTTTTTCCAGCAAATACTTTTACTACCGGAAAGTGCAGAAAGAGTTCCGCAAGCTTGGCAAGCCAGAGTACTTCCTCATTTTTGATTCACCTGAAATCAAACTGAACCTGGTGGTTCTGCTTAATGAGTTTACGCGTATGGCGCGGGAGTGGGATGTGCAGCCGGTGGCCGTGTTTATTCCCCGCAATCGCCTTGATATTGCCAGCGCGGCAACTTTTATCGAGCAGCAGCGCGGCCAGATCGATACAGACCTCATAGTGGGAGACGTTGGGGGGTTAGCGGATGTTGACTGGGTGAATTTCAATCTGCAGGAGGAGCATAGCGATAACATCTGCCATCCTTCTCCCTATGGCGCTGCCACTATAGCAGCGTATATTGACCAACTGCTGCGTGAGAACGATGCCTGGCCTACGCGCTAGAGTCGATGCGCTTTGGGCCAGCGTCGTTTGAGGCAAACCCACTGCTCGGGGTGTTCACTGATCCAGTCTTCGAAATAGCCGTGAACCAGCTCGGTTAAAGCCACGGCCTGCTCTTTGACAGGGGCATCGGGAATAGGGCTGACCAGTGGGTCGTAGACGGTTATCCGGTAGCGGGCGTTGGGCAGACGCTCAGCCTTGGAGACTACCACTGCAGCGTTGGTGCGCAGCGCCAGGCCCACCGCGCTGGTGTTGGTGAGTGCGTCCCTGCCGAAGAACGGGATGAGTTTTCCGGTATCCGGCCGGGTATCCATGGCCATAATGATACTTTCACCCCGCTTAAGTGCCTTGAGCAGCGGCCGTGGGCCACTGTCGGCAGGTATTAGCTGCTCTCCCCATGTCTTGCGCAACTTGAGCATCAGTTCCTGCATGGTCGGATTCGATTCGGGCGCGTAGATGGCGTTTATGGTAAAGCCGTACTCTTTGGTGACCAGCGGCGCTACCTGCCAGGGCCCCACATGAGCGGTGATAAAAATTGTCGCTCTTTTACTCTCCATGTGCGCACGGGCTTTGGGTTCGAGCACATATTCAATGCGTTGTTCCTTCTGGGCCCATATCTCGTCGAGTTTAATCAGCTCAGCGACGGAATACCCCAGGTGGTGGAAGATCGTGTGGGCGGTTTTCTTACGCCAGGCTTCGGGCTCTTCCGGAAAGGCGATGGCCAGGTTTTCCCGCGCTTTTTCCGCCTTGTCTGAAAAAGGGCCTATTGCGGCAAATGCGAATCCGGACAGCCGCAGGGCATTTTCGATGCTGAGCCAGCGCAGCAGCGCGAATATGGAACGAAAGAACAGTGCTTCTATTTTCTGGGCGAGGGAGACCAACACTGGCGCCTTGCGGGCCAGTCGTTTTGGAATCAGGTAAAACTCCGGCACTTTACCTGGCTCAGCCCCGGCCGGGGTCGCTGCCGAACACCCGGTCCCACAGCGGGGAGCTGACACCGTAGCGACCACCTTCACCCGAAAAGTGATGCTTCAGGTGATAGAGTTTGAGGTACTTTGCCACCGGGTTGCGCATGGGAAAGTGGTGTGTCGAATAGTGGATGTAGTCGTAAATCAGGTAGCCGATGATAAACCCGGCGCAAAAAGGCTGAATCCACGGTTGTGGCACCACCAGTCCAAACAGCAGGTACAGCGCCGCCATGATGGGAATGGCACCCGCTGGAGGCATCACCAGTCGGGTCTTGTCCTTCGGGTCATCGTGATGGTTACCGTGAAACAGGAACACCAACCACTTGCCGAGTTTGCTCTTGGCGGGAAAATGAAACAGGAAGCGGTGCAGGCAATATTCGCTGAGGGTCCAGACAAAAGCCCCCAGCAGGGCAATCGCAATGACTGGCAGTACCGGCAGGTCATAGGTGGCAAAACTGCGCCACAATAACCAGCCCGCAAGCGGCGCCCACATTAGCAGTGGGGTAATGGGATGGACATGGGACAAGCGCTCGAGAATGTCGTTCTCGAACAGGCGGATGGACTCGTGTTGTTTTTCAGTTTGCATAGGGCTCAGCGTCGGCATTGCTGCCGACCTCCTCTGGTTGGCCTATTGTACCCCTGGGCCACAGTCGTTTCGAGCAGAACCAGTCCTGGGGATTTTGGCGTATCCAGTCCTCGAAGTGCGCATGTATCTGTTGTGTCAGGTCAATGGCCTGGCTGTTTTCATCAGCGACGGTGCTGCCGGGATGTAATGGGGGGTGGAAGGTTACGCGAAAGCGCGCGTCCTTGAGCCTCTCGACCTGCACAGGCACCAGGGCACAGTTAAATTTCAGCGCCAGTTTAGCCGGCAACAGGGTGGATAGCTTGTCGTGCCCGAAGAAACGAATAGGCTCGCCATCGTCCACCCGTCGGTCTATCACCATGGCAGCTGTACGACCGTTTTGCATGGCGCGCATAAGCGGGCGGACACTGTTTTCCCGCGGTATTAACTCGCAGTTCAGCGCGCGACGCGAATCCAGCAATAAGCGATCCAGCAGCGGGTTGCTGGGCGGTGTATAAAGGCAGGTGTAGGGAATGCCGAGTTTTGCCATGGCGGCACCGACAATCTCCCAGTTACTTTGGTGGGCAGTAACAAGCACAAAGGGCTGTGACGGATCGCTGTAAGTCGCTATAGGTTCGCGAATGTCAATTTCCAGGCGATCGGGGTCTTTAAGAATCGATTCAAAATGGACGAACTCTGTCAAAGTGCGTCCGGCCTGGGCCCAGGCGCGGGTCAATAGGCCATCGAGTTCCTCGTCACTCAACTGTGGGAAAGCGATGGCCAGGTTGTTGCGGTAGATTGCTGTCTTGCTAGCGAGCCGGGGACCAATAAAGGCACCGATACGACTGCCCAGCCTGGATCCCAGGTCGACGGGCAGCAAGCGGGAAAGGTTCTTGACGATCAAGATGAAGGCGAAATCCAGTCGTAGCAGCACACTGCGCAAAGCCTGGTGCTTGCGCGCCAGCTTGCGTAGTGGATTGCCGACAATGAATTCAGACACCGGTGTACTTCCTAATAGAGTTGTTGGTAAACAGGCGCGCAGTATATCGCAGAATGCAGGGCTGTTTAGTGGTCAAGAAGCAGTATTTTTCAACTGTTCCAGGCCGTCGCGCAAGGGAACGTTTGGCGTCCAGCCAGTAGCAGCGGTGATTGCCCGATTGTCCACAACCCAGTCACTGTGGCGCAGTTCGCGCAGTTTTGGAGGCGTCAGCATGGGGTCGCTGCCGGTCAGC
>CBDTVJ010000248.1:0-6322 GCA_965363655.1 uncultured Halieaceae bacterium
ACACCTGGGCCTTATCTGGCGCGAGGAGTTGGGCGCCATGTGCGAACGCATCCAGGGCCTGCGCTCCAGCCTGCGCCAGGCACTGGAAAAAAACAGCGGGGCAGACTTTGCCTTTATCGAAAAAGAGAAGGGCATGTTCTCCTTTCTTGGGCTGGGTGCAGCGCAAACGCTGCGGCTGCGTGAAGAATTCGGGGTCTATATGCTGGATTCGTCGCGCATCAATGTGGCCGGTGTCAATGCGAGCAATGTGGACTACCTGGCGCAGGCGGTGGCGAAGGTTCTCTAGGGTACCTTGAACATCCGCGGCAGGTATTGGTCCACAATCGGCTGCGGGTAGCCGATGATGTCGACCAGTCGCCGGTGGCACTCCTGCTGGTTGGCGCCGCGCTCCCGCCACACAGGAACGCGCTTGATCATGGTCTCAACCAGTTCCCGTGGTGTAATAATCCAGGTGTCCTGGCGCAACTCGCCGAAGAAGAAATCTGCCGGGCAGGCTGCGATAGCCATGGGCTTCATATACACCGCCAGGGTCAATACCTGTCGTGCCCCCTGGCCGGCAATGTACTCGCTGAGAAACTTCATGGTCCCGCCGCGATCCCCCAGGTCGTCGATAACCAGCACGGTCTCATTGGCAATGGGGATGGATATTTCCTGCTGTACCAGGGGCGACTCGTAACGCTCATTTGGCCCTTTGTAGAGTGAGACACCGACAGTGCCGAACTTGATGGGCGGTGTTGCCGCTGGGCGTCCCTGCACCAGGTGATCGAATAGCAATATGCCGGGCAGCATGCCGCCCATGGTTGCCATCAGGGCGCAGGTGATGGGATTGTCCGTCTGCTGCTGTTGATAGCGGTGGACCTGCTGCGACAGTTCAAAGACCGCCATGGCCTCCACTGCGTCGGGAACGAGTAGGAAGCTGAGCTCATCGTCGGGTACCGCCACGCCCTCCGGCGCTTTCCAGAACTGGAGATCAATGTCTTCGGCCAGGCCGCGTATTTGTTGTTGATAAATGCTCATGCTCTCTCGTACTGGAAGAATACTCGCCGTTTTCTGCAGCTATGGATCGTGCTGCGATGGTATCGGGGCCGTTATCGGAGCGTCAGGATAACACCAGAATTGCGCGGAAATCATTGACATTGGTGCGGGTTGGCCCGGTGATTACCAGGTCCCCTAAAGCGGCGAAAAAACCGTAGCCGTCGTTGTTGGCCAGCATCGCCCTGGCATCCAGGCCAGCATCAAGTGCGCGCTGCCAGCTAGCGGGTGACAGCAGCGCCCCTGCGTTGTCTTCAGAGCCGTCAATGCCGTCGGTATCCGCGGCAATCGCATAGATATTGGGGGTGCCGGCCAGAGTCGTCGCCAGGCCCAGCAGAAATTCCGCGTTGCGGCCGCCGCGACCCTGGCCTTTGACGGTTACCGTGGTTTCCCCTCCGGACACAATCAGGCAGGGAGGTTTCACCGGTTCGCCGTGCTCGCTGGCATAGAGAGCCATGGCGCCCTGTACACCGGCAACTTCGCGGGCTTCGCCCTCGATCCTGTCACCGAGTTGCAGCACTTGCACGCCGGCCTCCCTGGCAGCCGCTGCGGCCGCTTGCACGGACAGGTGCGGCGTGGCGATCAGGTGAAACTGGCTCTGTGCGAAAGCGGAGTGATCCGCTTTCAGGGTTTCGGATTGCGGATTCTGCAACCAGTCCCTGATGTGGGCTGCCACCTCAATGCCGTAGTGTTCAATAATTTCCAGCGCCCGCGCCGAGGTAGTGTCATCCGCAACAGTCGGTCCCGAGGCGATTACCGTGGGGTGGTCGCCGGGTACATCGGAAATCGCGTAAGTGATCAACTGCGCCGGCATACAGGCCCTGGCCAACTGCCCGCCCTTAATGCTCGACAGGTGCTTACGGACACAGTTCATCTCGTCTATTGCAGCACCGGATTTGAGTAACTGCCTGTTGATGTGCTGTTTGTCCGCCAGTGAAATTCCGGGGGCAGGCAGGGACAGTAAGGAAGAGCCTCCTCCCGACAGGAGGCAGATCACCAGGTCATCTTTATCGAGGTCGCTGATCAACTCGAGGATGCGACGGGCGACTTTTTCACCCTCATCATCGGGTACCGGGTGGGACGCTTCTACCACCTCGATATGCTTACAGGGTTCCGAATGTCCATAGCGGGTGACCACCAGGCCGGAGAGATCACCGCTCCAGTGCTGCTCCAGGGCGCTGGCCATGGAGGCGGCGGCCTTGCCCGCGCCAATGACGACGGCACGACGACTGGTATCTGCGGGCAAGTGCTTTGCCAGTACCTGGTGAGGGTTGGCGGCGTCGACCGCGATCTGGAATAACTCCCGTAAGAATTCCTGTGGCTGCTCCATGCTTGCATGCATATCAATGTCCGTTGCAGTGCGCCAGCCTTAGCTGTGGTTCAGTCCTGAACCGGTGGCGACATTCTTTAGTGATGTAGCTCGGTGAATTAGTTCAGTGATGTAGTGTTGCGAGATTCAACCGTCACCGCATGCGCTCAATCTTTCTCATCTTCAAGTGCGCTCCAGCGTTCGAACAGGCTTTCCAGTTCAGTCTGCACAGCAGTCAACTCCGCCAGCACTTGTTCAGTTTGCTCGCGATCTCCCTGGTAAAACTGCGGGTCAGCAATCTGTTCTTCCAGCGCCTGCTGGCGCTGCTCCAGCGTGTCTATGCTGGCGGGCAATTGCTGTAACTCCCGCTGGTCCTTGTAGGATAGCTTGCGTTTTTTCGGCGTTTGTTCGGTGCTGGTGGGTGCTGCGCGCGGTGGCGGTGAGGCGCTGGGCTGCGCCTGGCTTTCCGTCAGGCGACCACCCCTGGCTTGCCAGTCGCTGTAGCCGCCGGCCTGTTCGTTCACTCTGCCGTTGCCCTCCAGTACCAGCAGGCTGGTGACCACGTTGTCCATGAAGTCCCGATCGTGACTGACCAGCAGCACCGTGCCGTCGAAGGACAGCAGTATTTCCTCCAGCAGTTCCAGGGTTTCGATGTCCAGGTCATTGGTCGGTTCATCCAGCACCAGCAGGTTGGCGGGTTTGCTGAACAATTTGGCCAGTATGGCGCGATTCTGCTCGCCACCTGACAGTGCTTTCACCGGCGTACGCACGCGCTCGGGACTGAACAAAAAATCACCCAGGTAGGAAATGGCGTGGCGGCGTTTGCCATTGATCTCGATGAACTCCTGCCCGCCGCAGACGTTATCGATCAGGTTCTTCTCCGGGTCCAGTTGTTCCCGCAACTGGTCCGAGTAGGCGATTTCGAGTTTACTGCCAAAGGTGACTTTGCCGCTGTCCGGCTCCAGCTTACCCAGCAGGATCTTGACCAGGGTGGATTTGCCCGCGCCGTTGGATCCGACGATACCGATACGGTCGCCTCGCTGGATGATGGTGGAAACGTCCTCCAGTACGCACTTGTTGTCGAACTGCTTGCCCACGTGTTCCAGCTCGGCTACCAGTTTGCCCGATTTGCTGGCGCCTTCTATGCCGAAATTGGCGCTACCTGTGCGTTCGCGCCGGTCCTGGCGGTCTTTGCGCATACTCTCCAGGGCGCGCACCCGACCCTCGTTGCGGGTGCGCCGCGCCTTGATGCCCTGGCGAATCCACACTTCCTCCTGGGCCAGTTTTTTGTCAAACAGGTCGTTGGCGCGCTCTTCGGCCTGCAGTTGTTGTTCCCGGTGGCGCAGGAAACCGCGATAGTCGCCGCGCCACAGGGTGAGCCGACCGCGATCCAGCTCAGCGATGCTGTTGGTCACATTTTGCAGGAAGCGCCGGTCGTGGGTAATGAGAATGACCGCGCCGGGAAAACTCGCCAGTTGTTCCTCCAGCCATTGGATGGCGGGGATGTCGAGGTGGTTGGTGGGCTCATCCAACAGCAGGATATCGGGTTGGCTGACCAGTGCCTGGGCCAGCGCGACGCGACGCCGCCAGCCACCTGACAGCTCGCCCATGGTGGCGTCGGCAGGTAATTGTAGCTGGGTGATGGTGGTATCAACCCGCTGCTGTAACTGCCAACCGTCTACCGCCTCAAGTTGCTGCTGGACGCGGGACAGGGTGTCCATGTCAGCAGGCGGCTCGGCCAGTACCAGTTGGTGATATTCACTCAGTAGTCGCCCGGCCTCAGCCAGCCCCGAGGCGACCACGTCGTAGACGCTCATCTGGTCGGCCTCCGGCAAGGTTTGCTGCAGTCGCGCGATGCTGACACCGGGGCGTACCCAGCGTTCACCTTCATCCGGTGCCAGTTCTCCAGCAAGTATCTTGAGCAGCGTTGTCTTGCCGGCACCATTACGGCCCAGTAAACCCAGCTTTTCTCCGCGCGTAATCTGTAGGCTGGTCTGGTCGAGCAGGACATGAGTACCATACTGCAGGCTAACAGCATCAAGTTTTAATAAGGGCATCTGGTACCGTGAATGGGGGATCAGGACGCGCATTCTACGCCAGCTGGGGCCGTGCTGGCCACTTTCCTGCAACAAGGTTAGAGTGTGCTGGTCGCCAGAGGCCTTACCACCGTCGGCCCGATTTATGACTCTGAGGGAAGGAAAATGTTGAGAGTACTGTGCATTCTGATGCTGTCACTGGCAGTCGTTGCCGGTACGGCTGCCCAGGTGATCAAGCCCGGGGTGGATGTAGCGCAGGTAGATGCGGCAATAGAGCAGGTATCATCCTCCCTGGCGCAGGATGATCCCCTGCGCGAAACCCTGTTGAAGTCCTACGGTGAAACGCGCGGCGCGCTGCTGGCTATTGCTGACAACCAGGCCACTCTGGAGAGTTATACGCAGGCGAGGGAAAATGCCCAGGCGCGGGCCGAGACCATCCAGAGTCAACTGACAGAAGACCGGGAGCAACCCCCCGAAGAGTTCGATTTCGTTCACAAGCGCACCTCACTGGAGCACCTGGAGCAGATGATCCAGGTCGACAAGGCCCAATTGACGGCATTGAAGTCCAGATTGTCCGAGGTGGTCTCGGCTATTGATCTGCAACCCGGCCGTTCGGCAGAAGTTCGATCACGCCTGACGGAATTGATCACACTGCTGGCTGACCTGGAAGCCCGGGTCGCTATCAACAACACATCGGTCGAGCCAGGCACTGAACAAGAGGCCGGGTTATGGTCATTGCGTGCGCAGTCGGCCAGCGCCAGCGTGGAAAAGGTTATGCTGGATGAGGAATTGCTTAGCCAGCCCATGCGCCTGGATCTACTGAAAGCGCAGCAGGACAAAGCAATCTACGATGCCCGGATCCTGGGCTATCGTATAACTGCAATGGAACAGCAGGCTGCCAGCTTACGTCAGGGAGAGGCAGACGAGGCCTTGGCGGAGGCTGAGCTGGTGCTTGCGGGGACTGAGGGCAAGCACGAACTTGTGCAGCAGTTGGCGGATGAAAATGCCGAACTCACGTCATCCTTTGGCCAGCGCAGCGTGGCCATCGAAAAAATTCGCCAGCAGGACGCCGAACTCAGCAAGCTCGCAGAGCAGTTGGAGATTGACCTGAGATCCATTGAGCGGAAGCTGGAAGTTGTCGGCATGACCACTGCAGTGGGAGAGATTCTGCGCGAGCAGGCGATTCAGTTGCCCACCAAGCGAGAGTACAGCAGGGCTAGCTCTTCAGCTACCGACAAGATTACTGGCTCCAGTATGCGGCAGATTGAACTGGAGGATGAACGGCGCCAGTTGCGCAATGTGACTATCTATATCGAAACGCTGGGAGAGGGGCAGGATGCTGACGTTCTGGCCATGATCAGCGATGACCTGCGTGAGCTGGCGGGCAATCGAAAGTCTTTGATTGCGCAGGCGGTGGAGCTTGAAAGGGTGTATGCCCGGACCCTGGGGGACCTGGATTTTACTTTGCATCGCTATGCTGGCGCGATAGACCAGTATCTGGATTTCATCTCTGAGCGGATGTTGTGGATTCCCTCCCGCGAAACTTTTTCCATGCTCCGCGACGGCGCCCTGCGCAATCAGCTAAAGGAGGTATTGGCTGCGCCGCGCTGGATGGCTATTTTTCAACAGCTGCCGGGGGAATTAATACAACAGCCCCTGACCATGGTAGCGCTGTTTTTCATTCTCGTATTGTTCTATTTGACACCGAGGATGCTCGAGCGATTACAGGCCACAGGCGCAAGGGTGGGCTTCGTGCGCACCGATCTTTATAGCAGCACTGTGCAGGCGCTGGGCCTGACTGTCCTGCTCTCTATGAGGTGGCCATTTTTGGTATTGGCCATTGCCTGGTTGTTTGAGATGCAGGAAGCGGATTCCGAATTAGCCATGGCGGTCTACGTGGCGCTGACGCGTACAGCCTTGTACTTCTGGATGCTGGAATTCCTGC
>CBDTVJ010000249.1:0-6291 GCA_965363655.1 uncultured Halieaceae bacterium
TGCTGGCCGGTGCTCTCAAGCGTATTGAGGAGCTGTATAACGCCGGCGGAAAGATCACCGGCCTGACCACCGGCTTTCTCGAACTGGACGAAATGACCTCCGGTTTGCAGGATTCGGACCTGGTCATTGTGGCGGGCCGTCCCTCTATGGGCAAAACCAGTTTTGCCATGAACCTGGTAGAGAACGCCTTGCTGGCGCAGAGTAAGCCGGTTCTTGTATTCAGTATGGAGATGCCGGCAGAGTCGTTGATTATTCGTATGCTGTCCTCTATCGGGCGCATCAACCAGACCAATATTCGTAACGGCAAGCTGGAGCAGGAAGACTGGCCCAAACTGAGCACCGCTATGAACAAGCTCAAGGACGTGCCGCTTTATATCGACGATACGGCCGCACTGACACCCACAGAAGTGCGCAGTCGCGCCCGTCGCGTGCACCGCGAACACGGGGAGTTGGGCATGATCATGGTGGATTACCTGCAGTTGATGCAGGTGGCGGGCTCATCAGACGGCAGAACGGCGGAAATTTCCGAGATATCCCGCAGCCTCAAGGCCATCGCCAAGGAGTTCAAGGTGCCGGTGGTGGCGCTGTCGCAGCTCAACCGCTCGCTGGAGCAGCGGCCCAACAAGCGCCCGGTCAACTCTGATCTGCGGGAATCGGGTGCGATCGAGCAGGATGCGGATGTCATCATGTTCATCTACCGCGATGAGGTTTACAACGAGGAGTCAGCCGACAAAGGCGTGGCGGAAATCATTATAGGCAAGCAGCGTAATGGCCCTATTGGCAGCTGCCGCCTGGCTTTTGTCGGGCAGTTCACCCGCTTCGAAAACCTCGCCCGTGGGTCTTACGAAGAGTATTGATCGCTGGTCCTGAGTGCGCGCCCCGACACGCCTGGCGCCAATAGCCCGGCCCTACAGTCCCGTTTCTTCCTTCAGCTTTTGCAGTGCGGCCATCTGTTCTTCCCGGGACAGGGGTGCCGATGTCTTCTTTTCCAACGCCTCAGGTGCAGGGACTTCCAGCGACTCGCCTCGCAACACGCGGGTACAGTACTGCTGGTAGTGCTCCTTGAATACCGGCCAACTGGTGCGCTCAGTATTATTGGCCAGAAAAAACCAGTCACTGTCGCGGCCCGCCAGATAGACGGCGGGGTGGCTCCAGCGCTGGGCGGAGCGGGGAGAGGGCGCCTGGCAGGCTTCGACGTAGGCATCGTGGGCCGAGGGCAGGCCGAATTCTGACAGCCCCTGCTGGCAGCACTCCAGCATACGATTCAGGGTGGGCAGGTATTCACTGTGCTCAATGGCGTGTTTTGCCCCCTTTAGTATCTGCTCCACAGGGTAATCTGCCAGAGAGTCCAGCCACAGCTTCTTGATCTGGTTGACCTGCTGCGCATCGGGATAGGCTGCGTAGTACTGGTTGTGATAGTTCAGCCGGAACAGGGCAAAGACCTGGTTGATAGCCTCTATATGCGCCTCGGTAGCCGCAACGCGGCCGCCCTCAGTCTGCCCAGGAGGTGTCGCTGAGGTCGTCCGCGAGGCTTCTATCCCTTGTGCGGCCTGTTTTACTAGTTCCCTGGTGTTTTGCATTGCTATTGTCCGTTGCTAACTGATGCTGTTTTGCCCAGTGGTACTTTACGTGCTTCAGGAATTTACTGTTCCAGGAGGTCTGTGCCTGGTTGCTGTCCTTCCAGTATACGATGAACTCGGGCAGTAGCGAGTGGGCAAATTCGGTGTCGATATGCGACATGCGCAGGATATCGAAGACGTCTTCCGCCGGCAGCCAGTGGTCGGTCATGCGTTTGGGCTCGGTACTGTGCTCCAGGCTGGAAGTGTATTTGGCCCACTGGATACGGATATGCTGGATAAACTTTGAATTCAGCTCCTTGGGCAGCGTGCCCCGCTCCCGCCAGTAGAGGATGAATTCCGGGATGGCCTGTTCGATGAAATCCCTGTCT
Organism: uncultured Halieaceae bacterium; assembly: GCA_965363655.1. GTDB lineage: Bacteria > Pseudomonadota > Gammaproteobacteria > Pseudomonadales > Halieaceae > Marimicrobium. The sequence continues at coordinate 1,949 of CBDTVJ010000249.1, forward strand.
ATGCCGCCGCGCTCCATAATTTCCATGGCATCCAGGCTGGGCCGCCATTGATTATCCAGGTGGGTGGTTTCCGGAACGCGGAACGCTTCGGCCTGGTGTTGCTGCTGACGCCGCCAGTTGCTGATAACGTGCTGGCGAAACTTGTTTTCCCAGGCGTGACTGCTCTCTCCCCGCTCGCGCCAGTAAAAGATGAAATCTTCCAGTTGGTCCAGGCCGAACTGCCGCGGTATGTTGTGGTTCAGGCCAAGCAGTTGCAGCATGTCTTCGCTGGGAGCCCAGTGCACGGGTAGCAATCCCGCACTGCGCCTGACGGGGACTGGTGCGTCTGCCTGGGGTGTGTGAGGAGGTGCGTGAGGAGGTGCGGGAGGAACTGCGTGTGTTGTCGGCTGCACTGGCTCATTGACCGCGAAGACCAGGTGCTGCGCCGTATGCAATGGCGGTGAGTCCACCAGCAGGACTCCCTTGTCCACCAGGCTGCGACTGATACGCTGCAGGTCCTCGGCGCTCCAGAAAGGCAGGGTGTGCAACAGCAGGTCGCGCTCCACGCTGAGCCACGCGTAGCCGTTCCTGAGCTGTGGACTGTGGTGGTCGAAAAATTGCTGCAGGTGTTGCAACAAAATGGTCTCCTCCAGACCGATGGTCGCCGCCAGGCCGGGTGAAAATACCAGCTGGCGTTCGGGAATTAAGGAGGAATCTGACATCGAGATACCGGAAACTTGTCGCAAGTTTGATAGGATACCGCATTCGTGGTTCTGGTGCGCGTTGTGCGCCTCGAATCAGCTTGAAAACTGGTCCCCCAACATGCAGTCACTCCCCTGCGGAGTGCCGGCCCTTTTGGAACGATAATGGCAAAACAGAAAACCGCTTTTGTGTGCAATGAATGCGGCTCGGATTATGTGAAGTGGCAGGGGCAGTGCACCGACTGCGGCGTCTGGAATTCCCTGGCGGAGATAAAACTGGGTCCCTCCAAGGGGCCCGGTCGCTCTGCGGCCAGAGCGAGCGCTAACCGGGCGGGCTTCGCCGGTGCGCTGGACAGTGCGCGGGTACTGCAGGACATCGACCTGCAGGACCTGCCGCGCTTTTCTTCCGGCACCGAGGAGTTTGATCGTGTGTTGGGCGGTGGTCTGGTGCCCGGCTCAGCCATTCTGGTGGGCGGTTACCCGGGCGCGGGAAAAAGCACCCTGCTGCTACAGACCATGTGTCACCTGGCGTGCACCATGGAAGCCCTGTACATCACCGGCGAGGAATCCCTGCAGCAGGTGGCCATGCGCGCCGAGCGCCTGCAGTTGCCTACTGACCAGTTGCGGCTGATGTCGGAAACCAATGTGGAAGCCATCGTCGCCTCATTGGAGGAGCTCAAGCCCAAGGTGCTGGTGGTCGATTCCATACAGGTTGTTCACACGGATGAGCTCACCTCGGCGCCTGGCAGCGTGTCCCAGGTTCGCGAGTGTGCCGCCTACCTTATTCGCTATGCGAAGCAGAGCGGTACGGTATTGTTCCTGGTGGGCCATGTGACCAAGGATGGCTCCCTCGCCGGCCCCAAGGTGCTGGAGCATATGATCGATTGTTCCATCCTGCTGGAAGGCAGTGATGACGCGCGCTTTCGCACCCTGCGCGGGCAGAAAAACCGCTTCGGCGCAGCCAACGAGCTGGGTGTATTCGCGATGACAGAACAGGGTATGCGCGAAGTGAAAAACCCCTCGGCGATCTTCCTGGACCGCGGCGCCGAGCCGGCCTCCGGCAGCGTGGTGATGGTAGTGTGGGAGGGCACCAGGCCGCTGCTGGTCGAAATCCAGGCGCTGGTGGACGACAGCCAGTTGGGCAACCCGCGCCGTGTGGCCGTTGGGCTGGAACAAAACCGGCTGGCCATGTTACTGGCGGTTCTGCACCGCCACGGGGGCTTGCAGGTAGGGGACCAGGACGTGTTCGCCAATGTGGTGGGTGGTGTCAAGGTGCTGGAAACGAGCGCCGACCTGGCCCTGTTGCTGGCCATTGTATCGAGCTACCGCAACCGGGTATTACCCCGGGATATGGTGATTTTTGGTGAGGTAGGCCTGTCCGGTGAGATACGCCCGGTACCCAATGGGCAGGAGCGAATAACCGAGGCCGCCAAGCACGGGTTTACCCGCGCCATCGTGCCCCAGGGCAATGCGCCAAAGGGACAAATCAAGGGGATGCAGGTGACGGCAGTGTCAAAACTGGCCGACGCGCTGGAGGCGCTGGAGTGATTCCCCGGCGGTCAGCTTTCCAGCTGGCCGAGTTCTTCCTGCAGTGTGGTGATATCCATATGGGCTTCGAGTACCGCGCGCAGGGGGTCGATGTTTTCCCGATCGACATGTTGCACGGAAAAGCCAAGACGTCCCGACTCTACGTGTTGCAGGTAGGCGTGTAATTCCAGCGTGTTGTCGTCATCGATAGCGATGAGCAGCGTAAAGGGTTCGTTGTACTGGGCATCCCAGACATCGGGCTGGTCGGTCGAAACCCCGGTCAGGGAAATATCGATAAGACGCTGGTGCCAGACACTTCCGCCCTGGTGAACTTCCACTGGCAGGGCCAGTTCCACCCGGGTAAAGTCACGTTTTTCAGTATGCACTTCAGTCATCACTGTACTCTTGATCCTCTGTTTACAAGGCAACTGTTTACAAGGCAACTATAACGCCGTGCCGCGCCGATTGCGAGGCGCCGGGCTACTTAAGCTTGCGGTACTTCACACGGTGTGGCTGGTCTGCTGCGGCGCCCAGCCGGGCCCTGTGATCCTCTTCATAGTCGGTGAAGTTGCCCTCGTGGAAAACCACGCCACCGTCGTCCTCATAGGCCAGGATGTGTGTGGCGATGCGGTCCAGGAACCAGCGGTCGTGGGAGATCACCATGGCAGATCCGGGAAACGCAAGTATGGCTTCCTCCAGCGCCCGCAGTGTTTCCACGTCGAGGTCGTTGGTAGGCTCGTCAAGCAACAGCACATTGGCACCCTGCTTCAGGAGTTTTGCCAGGTGCAGGCGGTTGCGCTCGCCGCCGGAAAGGTCCTTCACAAATTTTTGTTGGTCCGAGCCTTTGAAGTTAAAGCGTCCGACGTAGGATCGTGAGGGCACTTCATAGGTGCCGATGCGCATAATGTCCATGCCGTCGGAGATTTCTTCCCACACGGTCTTGCTGCCGTCCAGGTCGTCCCGGGACTGGTCTACGTAGCCCAACTGTACGGATTCGCCGACGTTGACCTCGCCCCCATCCGGCTGCTCTGCGCCCATCAGGATCTTGAACAGGGTGGATTTACCCATGCCGTTGGCACCGATGATGCCCACGATGCTGCCCTTGGGCACGGTGAAATTGACCTTGTCGAACAACAGACGGTCGCCGAAGCTCTTGGACAGGTCCTTCACCTCGATCACATTGTCACCCAGGCGAGGGCCGGGCGGGATATAGATTTCATTGGTTTCGTTGCGGGCCTGGAAATCCTGGGACTGCAGTTCCTCGAAGCGCTGCAGGCGCGCCTTGCTCTTGGCCTGCCGGCCCTTGGCGTTGCTGCGCACCCACTCCAGCTCGGCCTTGATGGCTTTCTGGTGGGAGGCCTCCTGACGCTGCTCCTGCCCCAGCCGTTGCTCCTTGGCGTTGAGCCAATCGGAATAATTGCCCTCGTAGGGAATGCCGCGACCCCGGTCCAGTTCCAGGATCCAGCCTGCGGCATTGTCCAGGAAGTAGCGGTCGTGGGTGATGGCCACGACTGTCCCGGGGAAGTCGTGCAGGAATTTTTCCAGCCAGCCTACGCTCTCCGCATCCAGGTGGTTGGTCGGCTCGTCCAGCAAAATCATGTCCGGGCTGGACAGCAGCAGTCGACACAATGCGACACGGCGCAACTCACCACCGGAGAGGGTAGTAACGTCCGCGTCCCACGGTGGCAGTCGCAGGGAGTCAGCCGCCACTTCCAGTCGGTGATCCAGGTTGTGGGCGTCGGTAGCCTGGATGATGTCTTCCAGCCGCGCTTGCTCCTTGGCCAATGCGTCGAAATCCGCATCCGGCTCGGCGTAGTCCGCGTAGACTTTTTCCAGCCCGGCCAGCGCGTCGATCGCCTCCTGCACCCCTTCCTCCACGTTGCCACGCACGTCCTTGTCGGGATTCAGCTGTGGCTCCTGTGGCAGGTAGCCGATCTTGATTCCCGGTTGTGGCCTGGCCTCGCCGAGAATATCAGTATCCACACCCGCCATGATGCGCAGTAGCGTGGATTTTCCCGAGCCGTTCAGTCCCAGCACGCCAATCTTGGCGCCGGGAAAGAAAGACAGGGAGATGTCTTCCAGGATTTTTTTCTTGGGCGGCACGATTTTGCCAACCCGGTTCATGGTGTAGACGTA